>NZ_JBHYUU010000122.1:0-26258 GCF_042749955.1 Kitasatospora sp. NPDC059462
ACCCCCCGTGCCCGTCACGCCCGGGCCGGGTGCGGCGGGCCCGCCGCACCCGGCCGTCGCAGCACCACGCCCGCCCGTTTGACCGCCCGCGCCACGATCGTGGTCTCGGCCCGGGCGACGCCGAGCGGGCCGAGGGTGTCGGTGACGAACCGGTAGAGCCCGCCGTGGTCCCGGCAGAACACCGCCGCCATCAGGTTGGCCGGCCCGCTGGTCGCGAGGACGCCGTGCACCCGGGGGTGCCGGGCCAGCGCCGCGCCGACCGCCGCGAGCCGGCCCGGCGGCACGTCCAGCCACAGGTTGGCGTCCACCGCGAAGCCCAGCAGCCGCGGGTCGACGGTGACATGGGTGCGCACCAGCCCGGCCCCGTCCAGCCGGTGCAGCCGGCGCCGGACGGTCGACTCGGGGGTGCCGACGGCCGCCGCGAGCATGGCGTGGGACTGCCGGGCGTCCTCGCCGAGCCGGGCCAGCAGCGTCCGGTCCAGCGCGTCCAGCGGCACACTGCCCGGGGCGGGCCGCTCGACGGGCGGTCCGGCGAGCGCGGCCGCCTCGGCCTCGGTCAGGTGGCCGGAACGCCACTGGCCGGCGTCGGCGAAGGCGTGCAGCACGGCGTGCACGGTGGTCTCGGCGACGGCGGTGGTGGCGGGCAGCTGCCCGTGGAGCAGGCGGTCACGGGCGCCGGCCTCGCTGAGCATCACCGCGCCGATCTCCCGGCCGCCGAGCATGACGTCGACGAACGGCACGTCCGGCCGCTCGGCGAGGGCCTGGGCGACGGTGTCGGCCCTGCCGCCCAGCACCCGGATCCGCAGCAGCAGCGCGCCGACCGCGGCGTCCTCGGCGTCGGGCATCCGGACCACCCGGACCAGGCCGGTCTGCTGCAGCCGGGTGAGCCGGCGGGTGACGGTCCGCCCGGAGACACCGAGCACCTCGGCGATCCGCCCGGCCCCGGCCCGGCCGTCGACCTGGAGCGCGCAGACCAGCCGGCGGTCCAGGGCGTCCAGCACGGTGTCCGGATCAGCAGCTGTGACGTCCATGGTGTCCGATCTCCGTCGATCCGTCGCCGTCCGGCGTCCTGCCCGGCCACTGCGACGGTACTCCTGGAGCGGACGAGCGGGACGAACGGGAGAGGGACGATGGGCGACGACGAGGTGCGGGAACTGCGCGGACTGCTGGCGGGCGTGGAGGGGGCGGTCCGGGCGGTCGGCGCGGAGCTGGCCGCCCGCCGGCCGCAGGGGCCCTCCCCGGTGTCCACCCTGGCGCAGGCCAGGGCGCGGTTCGCCGCGCTGGACGGCCCCGCGTCCGCCGAACTGCGCGCCCGGCTGGGGCCGTTGTGCCCCGGGGCGGGCTGGGTGGACGGCGAGCTGGAGGGCACCGTGCCCGCCGGGGGCGCGTGGTGGCTCTGCGACGCCACCGACGGCGCGGTGCAGTACCTGCTCGGGCTGCCGCAGTGGGCGGTGACCGCGACGCTGCTGCGGGACGGCGCGGCGGTGCTGGCCGTGGTGCACGCCCCGCAGCTCGGCGCCACCTACCGGGCGGTGCGCGGCGGCGGCGCCGAGCTGGACGGGCGGCCGATCGCCGCCGTGGAGCGGGAGTTGGCGGCGACGGTGGCCGGCACCAGCCAGCCGCCGCTGGTCTCGCGGGACCCGGTGGCGCTGCGCCGCGCGGGCGCCTCGCTGTCGGCGATGGCGGGCGCGGTGCCGGCGGTGCGCAACCTCGGGCCGACCTCGCTCCAGGTGGCCCAGGTCGGCTCCGGACACCTTGGGCTGTTCTGGGAGTTCGGGCCCGACGCACCCAATCTGCTGCCCGGCGCGCTGATCGCAGCGGAGGCGGGCGCGACGGTGACGGACGCCGCCGGCGCCGCGTGGACGCCCGTCGCGGGCGGCTTCCTGGCCGCCGCGCCCGGGCTGCACGCCCGGGCGCTCCCGCTGCTCAGGGGAATCGACTGAGCGTCACCTTCCGTATGGTGAGGCTGCGTTGTGGTGGCGGACGACGCGGCGGCCACTCCTCCCCCGACCACCGGTGCTGCGGCGTTGCGACGTCGACGAGCCGGCCGCGCCGAAGGACGCCCACACCTTGTCCAGGACGTTCTGCGGCCCGGCGGGCCCCTCCTGTCCGATGGCGGGCACGGCGGGAGGGTGCGGACGTCGATCAGGCCGGGGCCCGCACCCCGGCCGCCCCGGCCACCGGGCCGGGGGCGCTCAGGCGGCGGGCACCGGGCGGGCGCGGTCGATGATCGCCGCGGCGTCCGGGCCGGGCGGCAGGGTTCCGAAGGCCGCGCCGTGGTCACCGGCGAGCCGGGAGGCGCAGAACGCGTCGGCCACCGCCGGGTCGCCGTACCGGACGAGCAGCGAGCCCTGGAAGGCCAGCGCCATCGCCTCCACCAGCCGGCGGGTGCGGTACTCCAGCCGGTCGAGGTCGGAGAGCTGCTTGCGCAGCCCGGCCACGGCCGCGTCCAGGCGGCGGTCGGCGCCCGCCGCGGCGTCCAGCTCGCCGAGGAAGGCGTCGACCGTCTCCGGGCGCTTGGCCATGGCCCGCAGCGCGTCCAGGGCGGCGACGTTGCCGGAGCCCTCCCAGATGGAGACCAGCGGCGCCTCCCGGTAGAGCCGGGGCATGCCGGACTCCTCGACGTAGCCGTTGCCGCCCAGGCACTCCAGGGCCTCGGCGGCGTGCGCCGGGCCGCGCTTGCAGACCCAGTACTTGGCGACGGCCAGGCCGAGCCGGCGCACCAGCGCCTCCTGCTCGTCCCCGGCGAGGGCGGCGTCGGTGGCCTGGGCGAGCCGCATCGCCACCGTGGTCGCCGCCTCGGACTCGACGACCAGGTCGGCGAGCACGTTGCGCATCAGCGGCTGGTCGGCCAGCGCCTTGCCGAAGGCCCGGCGGTGCAGGGTGTGCTGCACGGCCCGGGTGGCGCCGAGCCGCATGCCGGAGGCGGCGCCGATGGTGCAGTCCAGGCGGGTCATGTTGACCATCTCGATGATGGTCCGCACGCCCCGGCCCTCCTCCCCGACCAGCAGGCCGTACGCCTCGTCGTACTCGATCTCGGCGGAGGCGTTGGACTTGTTGCCGAGCTTGTCCTTGAGCCGTTGCAGGCGCAGCCGGTTGCGGGAGCCGTCCGGCAGGACGCGCGGCAGCAGGAAGCAGCTGAGGCCGCCGGGTGCCTGGGCGAGGGTGAGGAAGAGGTCGGACATCGGCGCCGAGGTGAACCACTTGTGGCCGGTCAGCCGGTAGCTCCCGTCCGGCTGCGGGACGGCGGCGGTGGTGTTGGTGCGGACGTCGGAGCCGCCCTGCTTCTCGGTCATCGACATGCCGGCGATCAGCCCGCGCTTGCCGTGCGGCTCGCGCAGGCCGAAGTCGTACGTGGTGGCGGCGAGCAGCGGCTCGAACTCGGCGGCCAGCGCGGGGGTGGCGCGCAGGGCGGGCACGGCGGCGTAGGTCATCGAGACCGGGCAGGTGTGACCGGCCTCGACCTGGCCCCAGACGTAGAACTTGGCGGCGCGGGCGGTGTGCGCGCCGGGGCGCTCGTCCCGCCAGGCGGCGGCGTGCAGTCCGTGGCCGACGGCGGTGCGCATCAGCTCGTGCCAGTACGGGTGGAACTCCACCTCGTCGATCCGGTGGCCGAAGCGGTCGTGGGTGCGCAGCACCGGCGGGTTCTCGTTGGCCAGCCGGCCCCACTCGGCGGCCTGCTCGGAGCCGGCCAGCCGGCCGAGCCCGCGCAGTTCGGGCTCGGCCCAGCCGGCGCCGGCCCGGTGCAGCGCGGCGAGCAGCGCCGGGTCGGCGGCGGTGTCGTGCCCGTACGGCGGCGGGACCTGGTTGGTGACCTCATGCGTCGCTGGCATCGCGTTCTCCAAGGGCTCGGAGGGTGAAGGAGACGAGGGCGGGGACCACGGCGCCGGGGGTGGTCCCGGGGTCGGACGGCGGGACGGCGGCGAGCGGGCCGGTGAGCGCCTCGGCGGTCGCACCGACGATCGCGGCGGCGGTCAGCTGCGGGTCCTGGGGCGGCAGCTGGCCCGCGGCGAGGGCGGCGGCGATCTCGGCGGCGAGCACGTCGCGGAAGGTGCGGCGGAAGACCAGGCGTTCGGCGTCCACCACGGTGTCGGCCGGTTCGACCAGCAGGGCGTGGGCGAGCCGGGGGGCGCGCAGGGCGCGGGCGGCGAAGGTCTCCACGACGGCCGCGATCCGCTCCCGGGGGGTGTCGTGGCGGGCGACGGCCTCGTGCACGGCGGCGACCTCCCGGGTGACCACCCGGCGGAAGAGCTCGACGGAGAGATCGGCCTTGCTCGCGAAGTGCCGGTACATCGAGCCGGTGGCGATCCCGGCCCGCTCGGCGACGGCGGCCATGCTGCAGCCGCCGTAGCCGCGCTCGGCGAGCAGGCCGACCGCGGCCTGGAGCACCGCCTCGCGCTGGGCGTCCAGGCGGGCTTGCACGGCGGGGGTGCGTCGGTAGGCCATGGAAGCATTGAAGCACTGATTCACTGCTTCGGGGAGGGGGTGCGCGGGGTCCCGTCGGGGTGTACGGGGTCCCGTCGGGGGTGCGCGGGGGTGCGCGGGTCCGGGTACGGCGAAGGGCCGGGTACGGCGAAGGGCCGGGTACGGCGAAGGGCCGCCCGGCAACCGGGCGGCCCTTCGTCGTGCTTCGGTCCGGTGGGACCGGACGTGCGCCGGGCGGACTACAGCCGGACGCGGTCCTGCCGCAGCCCCGCCTCGTCCAGCGGGCCGATCGGCGGCACCTGGTACCCGCCGCTCAGCGCGCGGGCGGCGTCGGCGCCGAGGCCGGCCCACTCCAGCACCTTGGCGGTGGCCGCCGCGGACTCCCCGGCCGCGAGCCCGGCGATGTTCGAGCCGTGGTTGCCGCCGGGCACGGTGTAGACGTAGCTGTCCTCGCTGCCCCGGCCGAGGCGGAACGGCTCGGCGCCCCACGGGTCGTTCTGGCCGTAGACGAAGATGATCCGCTCGGCGGAGTTGCGCACCCAGCGGTCGATGTCGCGCATGGCGGACGGGTCGAACCGCATCGGGATGGTGCGCGGCACGTAGGTGCGCGGCGCGTACAGCTCCTTGTAGTCGTAGTGCAGCACGCCCTTGAGGTGCGAGACGTCGAAGGAGGGCGAGCCCAGCTCGGTGCCGGCCTGGTAGTAGTACGCGGTGTACCCCGCGAGCGCCTGGTCGCTGTTGCCGGTGATGCCGACCTGCGCGTCGAGCCAGGCGTACAGCGCGTCGTCGGTGCCGGCGGCGCCCGGGACGTTCACGCAGTCGGCGGCCAGGCTGTACTGCCAGAACGCCCAGACCGAGTCCAGCACGGCGAGCTCGTAGGCCCGGTCGGCGCTGCCGATGGTGGTGAAGGCGGAGCCGGCGGCGGCGTTGTCGGCGGCGTAGCGGGCCCCCAGCCGGTCACGGCGGACCAGCAGTTCGCGCTGGGTGGCGTTCAGCGCGGCCCGGCACTCGGGGGTGCCGACGTTGCGGAAGAACCGGCTGTACGCGGAGTCCTCGCGGTCGTCGACGTCGTTCGGCGCGACGTAGGCGACGGTGCCGGCCACGTCGTCGGGGAAGAAGCGGCGGTGGTAGGTGGAGGACATGCCGCCCTTGGAGCCGCCGGTGGAGAGCCACTCCTCCCGGTAGATCCGCTTCAGCGCGGTGATCAGCCGGTGTGCGTCGGTGGCCGCCTGCTCGATGCCGGCCTTGGACCAGTCGGCGGGGGCGGGCCGGGAGGGCGTGAAGTAGCGGTACTCGATGGAGACCTGGTTGCCGTCGACCAGCCGGGTCGGCTCGGTGCGGGTCGGCGCGGTGCGCAGCGTGTAGCCGTTGGTGAAGAAGACGGTCGGCCGGTCGTAGCCGCGGTGCAGCACGCTGAGGCGCTGCTGGAAGGTGCCCAGCCAGGGGCGGTTGTGGTCGACCGGCTGGGTGTAGGTCAGCAGGAAGAAGCGGTGGCCGGTGGTGGTGGACTGCTCCTCGGTGACCGTCATGCCGGGGAGCGCCGCCAGCCGGGCCTTCACGTCGGCCGACGGGTCGTCGGCGGGCGAGCCGGGGCGGGCGGCCGTGGCGGCGCCGGGGGCGTCGGTCCCGGCGGCGAGGGCCGTCGGGGCCAGGCCGAGGCCGAGCAGCGGTATCAGCAGAACGGCGACCAGCAGCCTTCTCATCGTGGTGGTCATCAACTCTCCATCGGGTCAACGGAACTGGGTGGTGCCGTGGTCCGTACTACTCTCCGGCAGCCGGTGGTCGGCCGCCGGGCGGACCGGCCGTCCGGTAGACGGCCGAATGGGCCACCCGCCGGTCGCGGATGGCCCATCGGGGCGAAAGTGCTGGTCAGGGGCGCGGCAGGGTGCAGCCGGCCTTGGTCAGGTCGAGCCTGTTGCCGGTGCTGAAGCAGGCGGGGATGAGGTACGTCTCCTGGGCGTAGCCGATGCCCCGGCGGACCGTCACCGTGCCGTTCTGGTCCACCTCGCACGGGTTGTTCAGGGTGCAGCGCTGGCCGCTCTCGTTGATGGTGTTGTTCACCGCCACGACCTGGCCGCTGGTGGCGTCGACGACCGGCGAGCCGGAGGTGCCGCCGATGACGTTGCAGCCGGAGGTGTAGCGGAGGGAGTCCTTGAAGGTCCAGTCCGCTTCCTTGAGCCGGTAGGCGAAGCCGTCGGCCGAGCAGGAGTAGATCCGCTTCCAGTACCCGGAGACGACCCTGATCGAGGTGCCCTGGACGGGGTGGGTGGCCGCGACGGTCAGCGGGGCGATGCCGTAGCTCGACTGGATGGCCGCGTAGGTGGTGTTCAGCTGGTAGATCGACACGTCGGTGTCGGTCATGGTGCCGTAGACCAACTTGGTGGCGCGCAGGGTGCCGGCCGATCCGCCGCTCGCGTTCAGCAGCGTGAAGGTGCGGCTGGAGGCCTGGTTGACGACCACCTGGCCGGGACCGGGCATCCCGGTCTCCAGGCAGTGGCCGTTGGAGAGCACCAGCGCCGGGTCGTTGGCGGTGGAGGCGGGGAACCGGACGAGCGAGCCGGAACAGTTACTGAGGGCCACGGTGCCGGCGAAGGTGACGGCGGCGACCTTGCCGGCCTGCGCCGACTCGGCACCGACGGGCGCGGATATCGCGGCGGCGGGCGCGGCGATCGCGGGCGCGTCGATCGCGGGGGCGGGCGCGGCGATCGCGGGCGCGTCGATCGCGGGGGCGGGCGCGGCGATCGCGGGCGCGTCGATCGCGGGGGCGGGCGCGGCCGTCGCGGCCGGGGCTCCGGCGAGGGCGGTCGCCCCGGCGGTCAGGAGCGCGGCCAGCATGCCTATGAGCGGCTTCTTCATGAGAGACCTCTCGGTGTGGGGGTGCCCCAAAGCTGGCGCGGACATGACGCCCTGTCAAGGGATCCGGCACCGGACCGGGTTCCGGACACCGTGTTCCGGCCGACCGGCTCCCGCACGCCCCCGCGACTCCCGCACGCCCCCGCGACGGCCCCGGTACTGTGGCCGGGACGACAGGGACGACCACCTGGGGGGCTCACATGGCCGGTGACAACCACGCGGACGGCACGCGACGGGGAGGGACCGGCGGCCGGCTGCTCGCCGTGAGCGACCTGCACGTCTCCTACCAGCAGAACCGCGACCTCCTCGAACAGGTGCGGCCCGGCTCGCCCGAGGACTGGCTGATCGTGGCCGGTGACGTGGCGGAGTCCACCACCACCATCCGCTGGGCCCTGGGCCTGCTCGCCGAGCGCTTCGCCAAGGTCATCTGGGCCCCCGGCAACCACGAGCTGTGGACCCACCCCAGCGACCCGGTCCAGCTGCGCGGCGTCGAACGCTACGAGCACCTGCTGGGCATCTGCCGGGAGTTCGGCGTGGTCACCCCCGAGGACCCGTACCCCGTGTGGACCGGCGCGGGCGGCCCGGTCGCGGTCGCCCCGCTGTTCCTGCTGTACGACTACTCCTTCCGGGCCCCCGGCACCACCACCAAGGAGGAGTCACTGGCCGCCGCCTACGACTCCGGGGTGGTCTGCGCCGACGAGCGCTTCCTCCACCCGGACCCGTACCCGGACCGCGACTCCTGGTGCCGCGAACGCGTCCGGCTGACCGAGAAGCGGCTCGCCGAACACGACCCCGGGCTCCCGCTGGTGCTGGTCAACCACTACCCGCTGGTCCGGCAGCCCACCGAGATCCTCTGGTACCCCGAGTTCGCCCAGTGGTGCGGCACCGAGCTGACGGCGGACTGGCACCGCCGGTTCAACACCGCCACGATGATCTACGGGCATCTGCACATCCCCCGGCGCACCAGCTACGACGGCGTCCCGTTCGAGGAGGTGTCGCTCGGCTACCCGCGCGAGTGGGGCAAGCGCGGCGTGCCGGACCCGCTGCTGCGCGAGGTCTTCCCCGGCGCCTGACGGACGGCGGGCGGCGCGCCGGTGGCTCCCGGCGCGCCGCCCGTCGTTTTCCGCCCTACTCCCCCTGCTCCCCCTGCTCCCCCTTCTTCTCGTCCTCGGGCCGCGTCGGCACGACCCTCAGCTCGCCGTCCGACACCTCCGCCACCAGCGTGTCCCCCTCCTGCACGGTGCCGTCCAGCAGCAGGTTGGAGATGCGGTTGTCCAGCTCCTGCTGGATCGTCCGCCGCAGCGGCCGGGCCCCGAACTCCGGCTGGTAGCCGCGGTTCACCAGCCACTCCTTCGCCCCCTCCGTCACCTCCAGCGCGACGTCCTGGGCCCTGAGCCGGCGCCGGGAGCGGTCCAGCAGCAGGTCCACCACCTGGAGCAGGTCCTTGCGGGTGAGCGCGTGGAAGACGATCACCTCGTCGATCCGGTTGAGGAACTCCGGCCGGAACTGCCCCCGCAGGTCCCGCATCAGGTCGTCCCGGATCTCGTCCACGTCGCCCGCGTGATCGAGGATCCGCTGCGAGCCGATGTTGCTCGTCATGATCACCACGGTGTTGCGGAAGTCGACCGTCCGGCCCTGGGCGTCCGTCAGCCGGCCGTCGTCCAGCACCTGGAGCAGCAGGTTGAAGACGTCCGGGTGGGCCTTCTCCACCTCGTCGAAGAGCAGCACGCTGTACGGCTTGCGGCGCACCGCCTCGGTGAGCTGGCCCGCCTCGTCGTAGCCGACGTACCCGGGCGGCGAGCCGACCAGCCGGGAGACGGTGTGCTTCTCCTGGAACTCGCTCATGTCGAAGCGGATCATCCGGTCCGGGTCACCGAACAGCAGCGCGGCCAGCGCCTTCGCCAGCTCGGTCTTGCCGACGCCGGTCGGGCCGAGGAACAGGAACGAGCCGGTCGGCCGGTCCGGATCGCCCATCCCCGCCCGGCCCCGGCGCACCGCCTGGGCGACCGCGGTGACCGCCTGGTCCTGGCCGATCACCTTCTCGTGCAGGTGCTCCTCCAGCCTCAGCAGCCGCTCCCGCTCGGTCGCGTTCAGCTCGGCGACCGGGATGCCGGTGCGGCCGGAGAGCACCTGGGCGATGTCGTCCGCGGTGACCGCCACGACCTCCTCGCGCGACTCGGCGATCGCGGCCAGCTCGTCCTCGGTCTGCCGCAGCTCGGTCTTCAGGTTGGCGGCCCGGACGAACTCCTCGTCCGCCACCGCCTCCTCCAGCTCGCGGCGCAGCTTGGTGATGCGGTCCTGGACCGGCATCGCGACCGTCGAACCGCTCAGGCTGCGCAGCCGCACCCGGGCACCGGCCTGGTCCAGCAGGTCGATCGCCTTGTCCGGCAGGAAGCGGTCGCTGACGTAGCGGTCGGACAGGCTCGCGGCCGCGTCCAGCGCCTCGTCGGTGAACCGCACCTGGTGGTGCGCCTCGTAGGCGTCGCGCAGACCGTGCAGGATCTCGACCGTCTCCTCGACGCTCGGCTCCGGCACCAGCACCGGCTGGAAGCGGCGCTCCAGCGCGGCGTCCTTCTCGATGTGCTTGCGGTACTCGTCCAGGGTGGTCGCGCCGACCACGCTCAGCTCGCCGCGGGCCAGCGCCGGCTTGAGGATGTTGCCCGCGTCCATCGAACCCTCGCCGCCGCTGCCCGCGCCGACCACGGTGTGCAGCTCGTCGAGGAACAGGATCACGCTCTGCTCGGCCGCCGTGACCTCGTCGATCACGCTCTTCAACCGCTCCTCGAACTCGCCCCGGTACTTGGAGCCGGCCACCAGCGCGGTGAGGTCCAGCGTGACGACCCGCTTCTCCTTGAGGCTCTGCGGCACGTCACCGGAGACGATCCGCTGCGCCAGGCCCTCCACGATCGCCGTCTTCCCGACCCCCGGCTCGCCGATCAGCACCGGGTTGTTCTTGGTGCGGCGGGAGAGGATCTCGACGGTCTGCTCGATCTCCGCGGCGCGGCCCACCACCGGGTCCAGCCGGCCCGCCCGGGCCTCCTCGGTGAGGTCGCGCCCGTACTCGTCCAGGGTGGGCGTCTGGCTCGGCCCGGCCCCGCTGCGCTCCCCGCCCGTCCCGCGCCCGTCCAGCACCGTGCGCAACGCCTCCTGCGAGGGCGCGACGTTGCGCAGCGCCGCACCGGCCCCCGACCGCTCCTCCTCCAGCAGCGCGCCGAGGATGTGCTCCGGCCCGATGTACGAGGCCCCGGCCCCCTGCGACCGGGCGTGCGCGGCCAGCAGCGCCCGTTTGGCGGCCGGCGTCAGCGCGGGCCGCCCGTCGGCCGCCGGCACCCCGCTCCCGTCCCCGGCCGGCAGGACCTTGTCCAGATCACCCGCCAGCCGGTCCGGATCGATCCCGGCCCGCTCCAGCATCCGGCGCGCCGGCTCCACCCGGGTGGCCGCCCACACCAGGTGCGCGGTGTCGAGATCACTGCTCCCGTCCTCGGCCGCCCGCTGGGCCGCCGAGGCCAGTAACTCCTGGGCCGACTCGCTGAGCAGCCGCCCGATCGGCACCCGCTGCACGGCAGGCGGCGATGCCATCGGGCTCATCCCGAAGAACCGGCTGAGCAGATCGGAGAATGGGTCGCTCGACCCGAACGGCGGCATGGTCACGGAGGCTCACCTCTCCCAAACGGTTAGCGCCCACACAAACACACCCCACCACCCCCCGCCCCCCAAGCGCCGCCACCCCGGCGACCCACCGCCCACCACCCCCACACCGCCGCCCCGCCCCTGGACGAGCGCAGCGCCACAACTCCGGCGGCACCAGGTGGGAGAGAGCAGGGGAAGCTCGGCCAGCAACGCGCCTGCCCCCGACCGGCCCGAATCCGAGATCAAAATCGGTACCCATTAAGCATCTAGTCCTACTAGATTCCTCGAAGACCCTTGCCTCTTCAGGAGCCTCATGTCCGCGATCACGCCACCAGCCGAGTGGGACCTCAAGCCCGGCGACCAGATCGAGCGGAAGACGCTCCACACCACGTACGGAGGGCGGACCCAGGGCGGGATCGGCCCGTCCGCCAAGAGCCCCAATGTCATGATCTTCACCGAGCAGGCGGCCGGAGAGAAGCACGGCTACTACGACGACTGGATCGACGGGCTCTTCCACTACAGCGGCGAGGGACAGCGCGGCGACCAGCGGATGATCTCCGGCAACGCCAGCATCCTCCACCACCGGAGGGACGGCCGAGCCCTGAGGGTCTTCGACGGTGCCCGTGGAGTCGTCACCTACCGTGGTGAGTTCGAGATCGACGAAGACCTCCCCTGGTACGAAGCCGACGCACCGGAGACCGACAACGGCCCGCTGCGGAAGGTCATCGTCTTCCGACTGCGTGCCGTCGACACCGAGCCGCAAGCCCCCACCACTCGACTCGGCCGCCTGCTCAAGGCCAAGCCGGAGGCCGTGAAGACACTGCCGGTGGAACAACAGGTGACCGAGAAGTCCTTCGTCGACCCGAACCGGGAGCCCTACGAGGCCGAACGCAAGGAAGGCAAACTCCTGACCGCCTTCAGCGACTTCCTGCGGGCCAAGCAGCACGAGGTCGTCCGACAGCAGATCCTGCCCGCCGGCGAGACCCGTCCCCTCTTCACCGACCTGTACGCCGCGGACCTCGACCTCCTCGTGGAAGCCAAGGGCAGCGTGACCCGCGAGGCCGTCCGCATGGCCATCGGCCAACTCGCCGACTACATACGTTTCCTGCCCGCCGGCACCACCAAGGCCATTCTGGTGCCGAGCAAGCCTCGCGCCGACCTTCTCGTTCTCGCGGAGAGCCAGGGCTGCACCGTCATCTGGCCCCAGGACGGGGCCTATCTCAGCACCGACCCCAACCTCCCCCTCGTCACCGCTGGCACCCGCAACTGATCACCCCGTACTGCCTGTTCCAGCACACGAGTGGAACGGGCAGTCCTCCAGCGAATCGCCTGGCCCGCACACCGGGCCCCTGGTCCACGCCTGAGTCCCGGCTCACACTCGACGGGGGAACTGATCTCCGAGATGTGAAGTTAGAAGGCTCGCGTTGCACGTCGAGACGTAAGGGTGGGCCATGGGAATCAGGGACCTCACGAGTGCCACCGCGGTGGAAAGGGCACTCGCCGAGTACAACGACTTGGGTGGGCAGGCCTTCCGCAACAAACACGGGTTCGGCTCCTCCACGCAGTACTACCTCAGCCACGCTGACCTGCTGTACGACGCCAAGGCGATCGCCGGCGTCGCCTTCGGCTACCAGCACGGGGCCAGCGGCCCGTTGCCGAACGACCGGTTCCATGGTGGCGAAGCATCCACGAACCCCGTGCTGCGCGCCATGGGGTTCACGGTCCTCAACAGCCACACGGAGACCGTAGACGCAGAGCGGGAGTGGCGCCTGGCTGTGTGGCGGAACCTGCTCGGACGGCGGGACAGCTCAGGGCTAGTCACCGCGGACGTCGTCCGTTCCGTTGGCGCCTACGGCAACTACCGGGGCATCTGGACGGACAAGACCCGCACCCAGAAGATCCACCCCGACGGCGTGACGATCGGACTCAAGCACACGGGCCAGCACTACCCTGACGACCTGAACGAGAACGAAGTCCTGTACCACTACCCGGTCACCCGGGTGCCGGGCCGCGATCTCAGTGAAGTCAACGCCACGAAAGCGGCCGCGACGCTCCGACTTCCGCTGTTTGTGATCACCGAACATGGCAACCTCCGAGGCGTACACCTTGCCTGGGTCGAGGGCTGGGAGGATGACAGCAGCCTGTTCCTGGTCAAGTTCGGTGAAACCCCGCCCGCGCAAGTCCTCGACCACGACCGCTCGGAAGAGCAGCCGTTCCAGCTCGAAGGCAACAGGCGCCGCCGACGGAACGGGACCGTGGTCACACGACCGGACCAGGCGCGGTTCAAACTCGAAGTGTTCCAGCGCTACGGTCCACGCTGCCCGCTCTCAGGAATCACGATCCCCCAGATGATCGAGGCAGCGCACTTCCGGGGCGACGCTGACGGCGGCACCTCGGACGCCCGCAACGGCCTGCCGATGAACGCCGCGCTCCACAGGGCCTTCGACGCTCACCTCTTCGCCATCAACCCCGACACCCTGACCGTCGAACCGCGCCCCGGCGGCCCGAGCCTGGAAGCCATGGGCATCGCGCACCCAAAGCTCACCCTGGACCGCCTGCCACACCCAGAGGCTCTCCGGTGGCGCTACACCGAGTGGCTGCGCTGCACCGGCCGAGAGGCCGAAGTATCGGCAACCCGATAGCCAGACCGGGCACCCAGCGGCCCGAAAACGATCAAGGGCCAGTTCGGGAGGGCGGTGCCTCCGAACTGGCCCTTCTCATCTGTGGGCGCGGACGGTTTCGAACCGCCGACATCTGCTTTGTAAGAGCAGCGCTCTACCGCTGAGCTACGCGCCCCCGGTCGTGCGGGCCCGGTTCGGGCGCACGACGAATGCTTAGGGTACCTGGTCCGGGGGGTGGTGTGGTGCAGGTGGTCGGGGGGTGGGGCGGGTGGGGTGCCGGTGGGGTGGGGTGATCGGGAAGAATGGGCGGTGGATCAGCGGTCGGAACCAGGGAGCGTGCAGTGAGGGTGGCCGGCGGAGGCGGGCGGGGGCGGCGGTGGCCGGGGAGTGGAGTGGCCGAGGCGCTGGTGCTGCCGCTGGTCGTCGCGGGTGCGCTGGGGGCCGCGGGGGCGGCGTCGTTCGGGGCCGGCGGGGGCTGGTGGGGGCGGCGCGGCGGGGACGGGATGCGGGCGGACGCCCGGGCGGCGCGGGACGCGGCGCAGCAGGCGTTCTACGACGTGGACTCCACGCAGCGCGAGGTGCGGCTGGCGGTGGAGACGGTGCGCTCCGCCGGGGACAGTGCGACGGCCCGGCGGGCGGTGGCGGACTTCGAGGCGATCTCCGGCCGGGTCGACCAGGTGACCGTGAACTACCTGACCGCCCTCGACGCGCACGACCTGGACGCGGAGGACCTGGAGTCGGGGACGGCGGCCCGGGCGAAGCACCAGCTGGACGACGTGAAGGGGCAGCTCGGGTCGGCGCTCGCGGAGCTGAACGACTTCCTGCGCAAGCTGCAGCCGACGCTGGAGCGCGCCGAGCAGCAGCTGATGCGGGTGACGCCGGCGATCGACCAGGCCAAGCGGGCGCTGCTGGGGGCCAGCAACGCGCTGGACGCGGCGCGCGGCGCGGGGCTGCGGGCGGACGAGCTGGCGGCCCGGCTGGCCGAGCTGGCGCCGGAGCTGGGGCGGCTGAACGAGGGCGTGGCGCAGCACGGGGTGCCGGGCACGCTGGAGCGCGCGGACCGGGTGCGCGAGCGCGCGGAGGCGATCGCCGCGGAGGCGGGGCAGCTGCCGGAACGGGCCCGGGAGATCGACCGGCGGGTGGCCAGTCTGCGGACCAGGATCCAGGCGCTGGAGACCAAGGCCGGGACGGTGGAGCCGGCGCTGAGCGAGCTGCGCCGGCGGTTCGCCGTCGCGTGCTGGCAGGACCTCCAGCGGGTGCCGGACCAGGTCGCGGAGACCGGGCGGGCCGCCGAGGGCAAGCTCGCCGAGGCCGCCCGGGCCCGGGACGAGCAGCGCTGGGCGGACGCCACGGGCGCGCTGGGCACGGTGCGCGCGCTGCTGGACACGGCGGACGGTGCGGTGGTCGCGGTGAACGACCGGCTGCGGCAGCTGAACGAGGTGCAGATCGACCCGCACAAGGAGGTCGAGCGGGCCCGGTTCGCCCTGCGGGACGCCCAGCGGCTCGCGATGGCCGGGCGGCATGCGCCGGATCCGCGGCACGCCGGGCCGCTGGACGCGGCGGTGGCCCGGTTGGACCGGGCGGTGGCGGAGCTGGAGGCGGCCGGCCGGCACCCGGACTACTGGCGGTTCCTGACCGAGCTGGCCGCGGTGCGGGAGACGGCGGCGGACGTGGTGGAGCTGATCCGCGCCGAGCTGGGCGGTGGAGTGCGGTAGCGGCCGGCGGGCCGGCAACCGAGCAACCGAGCAGCCGGGCGCTCGGGCAGCCGGGCGCCCGGGCAGCCGGGCAGCGGGACCGGCGACAGCGGGCGGTGGCCCGGATACGCTGGCGGACATGCCTCGTTACGACTTCCGCTGCCGCGCCTGTGGCGCCACCTTCGAGCTCCGCCGTCCGATGGCGCAGGCCAACGACCCCGCCGTCTGCCCGCAGGGCCACCAGGACACCGTGAAGCTGCTGTCGACCGTCGCCGTCACCGGTGCGGCCTCCGCCGGCGGCGCGCCGCAGCAGGCCCCGTCGGCCGGTGGCGGCGGGGGCTGCTGCGGCGGCGGTTGCTGCGGCTAGGAGACCGCGACGTCGGCGGGCTCGGGCTCGACGGCCCCGCCGCGCACCCGGGCCAGGAAGCGGCGGACGATCTCCTCGCCCGCCGCCACGCCCACCTCGTCGAGCGCGGTGACGCCGGGCGCCGTCCACCCGGTGTCGGCCAGTTCGCCGTGGCCGGGCCGCCAGGCGGCGTCGGCGGCGCGCAGCAGGTCGGCGTCGAGCAGCGAGTCCCCGGCGGAGAGCACGGTGGCCCCGCCCACCCGTCGTACGACCTCGGCCAGGGCCGCGCTCTTGCTGAGCGGGGCCGGCACCGCGTACACCTTGCGTCCCTGGAGCGAGACGGTCCAGCCGCGTTCGGCGCACCAGCCGGTGAGCTCGGCGAGCCAGCCCTTCGGCAGTTCGGCCCGCTCGACGACCAGGTAGGCGAACAGCTCGTCGGCGACCCGCCGCTTGTGGGTCCACTCGGGGTCGGCGCAGAGCGCCAGGTGCTCGACCACCTCGGCCAGCGGCGCCGCGCCGCCGGCCAGCCTGGCGGCCATCTCGTCCTGCCAGTCGGCGTCCGGCACGCCGTCGACGAGCAGCCGCCCGCCGTTGGCGCAGATGGCGTACGGCGGGACCCAGCCGGGCGTCGGCCCGGGCAGGTTGACCCGCTCGTACTGGGCCCGGGTGCGGGTGGTGGCGGGGACGAGCACGGCCTCGCGGGCGAGTTCGACGAGCAGTCCGGCGGCCTGCTCGGTCATGAACGAGAGCGCCTTGCCGTCGTGCACCTCGACGGAGAGCAGGCGCGGCGCGAGCGGGTCCGGCACGTCGAGGGCGAGGGCGCGGTTGGAGTAGATCAGGGTGCGGTCGAGGTCGCTCGCGACGACGTAGCGGTCCACGCCACCGCCGTTCATGCCGCCGCTCAGGTAACCAGTCATCGGGGCTCAGGACTCCTTCACCAGGACGGCCGTGCCCGAGGCGCCGGTCGCCCCCCGGGTGTAGCGGGGGTGGATGAGGCCGACGCAGGAGTACGGCAGGTCGTCCACCTCCTCGACCGGGACCCCCCGCTGGGCGGCGAGCAGCCGGACGTGGTCGAGGTCGGCGCCCGCGCCGCGCCGGGCCAGCACCCGCCAGGGGACGCGGCGCAGCATGACCCGGGTGGTCTCGCCGACGCCGGGCTTGACCAGGTTGACGTCGTCGATGCCGAACTCGGTGCTGATCCGCTCGACGGCGGCCCAGCCGGCCCAGTCGGGGGTGCGCTCGGCGGCGTGCTCGGGGGCGAGGAAGCGCCCGGCGGCCGCGACGGCCTCGGCCCGGACGTCCGCGAAGTGGTCGGCGACGGTGTCCAGGAAGGCGCCGGAGACGTCGGCGCCGGCCAGCTCGGTGTAGTGCTTGGCGCCGTGGAAGTCGTCCGGGCCGATCAGGCCGGCGCGCAGCACGGTGCGCGAGACCAGGCCGGAGACGGTCGAGTTGAGGCAGGCGGAGGGGATCAGGAAGTCGTCCCGGGTGCCGAAGGTGGACACGCAGCGGCCGGGGTCGGCGAGGACGGCGAGGCCGGGGTCGAAGCCGGTGCCGGCGAGCGCCTCGGCGAGTTCCCGGGTGATCGCGCCCTTGCCGGTCCAGCCGTCGACGAACACGACGTCGGCGGCCCGGTGGTGGGCGTCCAGGTAGCGCAGGGCGACCGGGTCGATGCCGCGGCCGCGGACGATGGAGACGGCGTAGTGCGGGGCGTCGACGCCGTGCCCGGCGGCGAGCCAGCGGCGGATCAGGATGCCGACGGGCGTGCCGGCCCGGGCCAGCGAGGCGAGCACCAGGCCGGGGCCGCGTTCGCGCAGCAGGGTCTCGGCGACGGTGCCGACGGCGAGCGCGATCCGCCGGGCGGAGGCCCGCAGGGCCTGGTGGAACAGCTCCTGGTACTCGGGGCTCGGCTGGTACTCGACCGGCAGCGACTCGGCGTAGTGGGCGCCGCCGTTCTGCACGGCCTCCTCGCGCTCCTCGGTGGGCGCCTCCAGGGCGACGCCGGAGAGGTCCTTGAGCAGCCAGGACACCTCGTCGGCGCGGTAGGAGGAGAACGCCGGGCCGTGCAGCGGAGCCGGCAGCGGCCGCGGGCCGGACCCGGGCTGCGGAGCGGGCACCGGCTGCGAGCCGGGCGCCCGCCGAGGCTGCGACTGCGGCTGCGGCCGCGCGGCGGCGGGCCGATGGGACGGCAGCACGGCGAGCACCACCCGGTCGGTGACCTGCCGCAGCCGGCCGAGCAGGGCCCGCTCGCCCCGGTGCAGGGCCGGGGTGTCGGCGACGTCGTCGACCACCAGGACCACGGTGGCGAAGCGGCGGGCCGGGTCGGCGCCGGGGGCGACGTTGTAGGCGTAGCGCTCGCGCGAGGAGTCGTCGGCCGGGTCGTCGTGGGCGGGGAAGGACAGCCGGGTGCGGATGGCGTAGCCGGGGTGGTCGACCGCGAGGACGGGCGAGCGGGTGGTGGTCGAGCTGTGGACGCGGTCGGCGCCGCCGGGGAGCCGTTCGGCGAGGGCGCCGGCGAGCCGCAGCGGCGCGTACATCAGCTCCTCGAAGCCGAGCACCAGCACCCGCCCGCCGTCACTCCCGTCGACGCGGTCACCGCCGTCGACACCGTCACCCGCGCCGACGCGGTCGTCCCCGTCCACGTCGGCAGCGCCACCCCCGGCGCCCTCGCCGATCGCCTCCGCCAGCTGCCCGGCCAGCGCCGGCAGCGCCGCCTCCAGCCGTACCCGGTGCTCCGGGGTGAAGCCGTGCCGTCCGCCGTCGGGCAGCCCCTGCGGCCAGTCCAGGTCGACGCGCACCAGCGGCGCCTCCGGGCCGGCCGGCGGCTCGGGGGCCGGCCCGGCCTCGGCGATCAGCCGCCCGGCCCGGTCGAGGATGTCCGCGGGCAGCTCGACGCCGCCCTCGGCCAGCGCCACCAGATCCAGCCGGACGCCGAGTTCTGCGGCGGTGTCGGCGAGCCGCTGCCGGTCGGCGGCGCCGCGCAGGTCGACCAGGGCGACCACCACGTAGTGCTCGCGCGGGTGGCGGGCGTGCAGGGCGCGGATGGTGTTGAGCACGGTGGTGCCGGTGGAGAACTCGTCGTCCACCAGGACGAGCGGCCCGTCGCCGGCCAGCAGCCCGGGGTCGGTGGGCAGCAGCAGGTGGGAGGTGGCGTGCGAGTGCTCCTCCTCGAACCCGCCGAGCGGGGCGATCCCGGGCACCGGGCGGCGGGTGGAGTGCAGGTAGGGGGCGTCCAGGCCGTCGGCGACGCTGTGGCCGAGGCCGGTGGCGGTCTCCGCGTAACCGAGCACGACGGCGCCGGACAGGGCCTGCCCGCCGAGCGGGGCGAGCAGCTCGCGGACCAGGCGGCCGAGTTCGAGACCGGCGCCGTGCACCACGGCGGGGCGCTGCGGGACGTGCTTGCCGAGCACGGTGGAGACCAGCAGGTGGGCACGCTTGCGGTTCTCCCGCAGGGCGAGGCCGACCAGTTCGGGGAGGCGCTCGGAGCCGGTCAGCGCGACGCCGGCCCGCTCGGCCACCCAGCGGCCGGTCCACTCTCCCGTCCCGGTGCGCTTCTGCGTCCCGGTGCGCTCGTGCGCTCCGGGGCGCTGCTGCTCTGCTGCTGTCACGAAGGGGTCCTGCTTTCGGTGGTGCGGTGCGGTGGGCAAGGTCTGGGGGGAGGGAGGCGGCGGAAGAGACGGGCCCCGCGGCGGCTCAGCGGCAGAGGCAGGCCGCCAGCAGCTCCGCGAAGCTGACGTCCTCGCGGGCCACCCCGAACACCTCGGCGCGCAGCATCACCCGCTCCGCCCAGGCCCGGTGCGGCTTGGCCTCGTTCATCTTGTTGGTGTACGCCGAGCGCAGCACCCCGCCCCCGCCGCGCTCCTGCTGGAGGATGTCCCGGGCGTCGCTGTACTCCTCGTGCGTGACGACGGAGAGCGCGTGCACCGCGGGCACATGGCTGGGGTGGATGCAGGTCTTGCCCAACAGGCCGTTGGCGCGGTCGAGTTCGATCTCGCGGATCAGCCCGTCGAGGTCGTGCTCGATGATCCGCCGGCGGACCGCCTCCCGGGAGGGCTCGGCCTCGGCGAACGGGGTGCGGCGCAGCTGCGGCTTGAACAT
Organism: Kitasatospora sp. NPDC059462; assembly: GCF_042749955.1. Lineage (NCBI taxonomy): Bacteria > Bacillati > Actinomycetota > Actinomycetes > Kitasatosporales > Streptomycetaceae > Kitasatospora > Kitasatospora sp. NPDC059462. The sequence continues at coordinate 19,665 of NZ_JBHYUU010000122.1, forward strand.
CCGCTCCTGGACCGGGAAGTACTCCCAGACCGGGCCGGTGACGGTGAAGCCGGTGCCGTCGGCGCGGCCGAGCACGTTGACCACGTCGCCGATCACCGAGGCGACCAGGGCGACGTCGTAGGCGGTGAGGTCGGGCGAGCGGCGCAGGCCGTAGGCGGAGCACAGGTCGGTGACGCCGAGGCGGACGGCGAGGACGCGCTCGCGGTGCTTGTCGAGCAGCCGGGCTATGCCGAACAGCTGCTCGCGGCGGGTCTCCAGGTGGGCGAGCTCGGGCGACTCCAGGACGGGCATGGCGAAGAGCCGGTGCCCGGTGGCGGCCTCGGCCGCGGCGAGCGCCTCCAGGAAGTCCCCGCCGGTCTCCTCGGTGAACTTGGGCAGCACGAAGCCGGTGATCACGCCGATCGCCGGTCCGAGCCGCTCGGCGAGGTCGGTGAGCTGGGCGGCGGTCCGCACCCTGATGAAGAGGAGGGGAAGATCCTGTGTGCAATCGGTGGAGGCCCCGGCCGTGCCGCCACCCTCCGTGACCTCCGCCCACAGCTCGCCGAGCCGGGCCACCAGGTTGGCCTCGGCGTCCGGCACCTCGTGGTCGGCGATGGCGTCCTCCAGGCAGAGGACCATCGAGACGACCCCCTGGGCGGCCTGCTTGCGGATGTCCGCGCGCAGGGTGGGCCGGGTGGCCGGGCTGTAGAGCGTGGCGCCCAGTGCGGTCGCCAGCACGGCCGGGTCGTCGTCCGGGGCGAACTCCCCCGGCGCCGCGAGAAAGAGCCGGTCGCGGACGTCGTCCGCGAGGTGGCCGAAGTGGCGCAAGGTGCTCTCCTCAGGAGTTCGGCCGCCGCTCCGGCGGTGGCGGGGAGGGACAGGTGGCGCGCCCCGGTGCTGCACCCGGTTCAACCCGCGCGGCGGCCGTGGTGGTTCCCGGCCCGGTTCCGCCGGTCACCGTCGACCGGCCCCCGGCGCCTCCCGCCCGCCCATCGTACGGACGGCTCCGGGCGCACGCCGGTTCCGCAATGGCGAATTCTCGGAAGGTTACCCTCCACTTCACAAACCGCAAGCGTTGGCAAAGTCCCACCCCGACGCCTCCCCCGGTCACGTTGTCCGAAGGGGTGGCGAACAGGCAGGATGGTCGGCTATGACGCACGTGATGGCCAAGGGCGCCAACATCGCACTGCCGGTGGCGGCGGTCCGCGCCGTGCTGCGCTGGAGCGCCACGCCCGGTGCGCCGGACGTGGACGCCTCCGCCCTGCTGCTCGGTCCGGGCGGCAAGGTTCGTTCGGATGCCGACTTCGTCTTCTACAACCAGCCGCGCCACCCCTCCGGCCTGGTGCGCCACCTGCCCAAGCAGCAGACCTCCGACGGCGGCGAGATCACCGACACCGTCGAGGCCGAGCTCGGCAAGCTGCCGGCCGACGTCGACCGGGTGGTGCTGGCCGGCTCCTCCGAGGGCGGCTCGTTCCGCGCGGTGGGCGGGCTGCGCCTGCAGCTCTTCGACGCCGCGGCCGGCGAGGGGGCACCGGCCCTGGCCGAGTTCGCGATGGCCGACGGGGACGAGGTCACCGCGCTGGTCGCGGGCGAGCTCTACCGCCGGGCGGGGGCCTGGAAGTTCCGGGCCGTCGGCCAGGGCTACGCCTCCGGGCTGATCGGGCTGGCCACCGACTTCGGCATCACCGTCGAGGACGAGGGCGACGCGGGCGCCCCGTCCGCCCAGGCCCCCGTCGGGTCGCCCGCCGCGCCGGCCACCGACCCGCGGACCGCGCTGCCCGACCCCCGGCCGGCCGGCCGGCCCGAGCCGGGCATCTTCACCCTGGCCCCGGCCGTCCCGCAGCCGCAGGCCGCCGCCCGGACCGCCCCGGCCCCGGCCGGTGTCCCGGCCAACACGCCCCCGCCGCCGCTCAACCCGCCCACGGTGCCGCCGAACGTCCCGCCGGCCCCGAGCGCGCCGCCGGCCCACCGGCCCGGCTACGGCTACCCGCCGCCCGCCACCGCGCCCCGGAACCCTCAGCAGGGCGGTTACGGCTACCCGCCGCAGGCCCCGCAGCAGCAGGGCGGCTACGGCTACCCCCAGCCGCAGCCCCCGGCGCCCGCACCGGCCCAGGGCTACGGCCACCCCCAGCAGCAGACGCCCCAGCAGCAGACGCCCCAGCCGGCCCCGCAGCAGGGCGGCTACGGCTACCCCCGGCCCACCACCGCGCCCCCGGCGCCGCAGCCGGCGCCCGCCGCCGAGGAGTTCGCCCTGCCCCCGCAGGGCCCGCAGTTCCAGCCCCGCTGAGCCGCCGCCCGGCCCGGTCCCCCGGGCCGGGCCCACCGCCCCGGGGGACCGGGCCGGGGCTCACTGCGGCTTGTACCCCCGCTGCCACTGCATCCCGAAGCCGTACAGCCGGTCGATGTCCGACTGGAACCCGTTCACGTAGCGCACCTCGCGCCGCACCGTGAGCGTGTTGTCCCCGGTGTTCTCGATCAGCACCACCGCGCAGGACCGCGCCGCCGGGGCCCGCTCCTCCAGCTTGACCTCGATCCGCGGCCCGGACTGCGGCACGATCGTCACCACCGCGTTGGTCTGCTCGAAGGCGGGCGTGCCGTCGTAGATGTACACGAACACCAGCAGCCGTTTGAACTGGTCCTTCTTCTCCAGGTTGATGTACATCGTCTCGCCGGACGGCGCACCGTACTGGTCGTCGCCGCTGAGCTTGACGTAGGGCGCGTGCTGGAGGTCCCCGAGGAAGCCGCCCAGCGGCTGCACCACCCCCCGCTTGCCGTCCGCCAGCTCGTACATGCAGGCCAGGTCGAGGTCCACGTTGACCTGCGCGTTCTGGGAGGAGTCCGGCTCCATCGGGCTGAGGATGCGCGGGCTGAAGAACCGTCGCACGGCGTCCCGGGGGGAGGGGCGCGCCGCCCCCGTCCGGGTGGTCCAGTGCAGGTTGACGTAGAGGTAGCCGGTGGTCGCCGCCGCCCCGGTGATCGCGTGCTGCGGGGACGACTTGGTCAGGGTGACCTTGAACTGGCCACCCGTGTCGAGGGTGTTCCGTTCGCCGCGCAGGTACTCCCAAATCGAGGCCATGCCGTCCTCCCCCAGCCCCGCCAGTCGCTCTGACGGTCCGCCGCTCCATGATCGGGCATCAACCCGCCCGCCGGGTACCCGAACTCCCCTACCCACCGCCGCCCCGCGGACACCGGCCGGACACCGGCGGGTCGATTGGCGGGGCGAAGCTCACCTCCCGTACCATGCGGCCACTTCGGACGCGATATCGTCTAGCCGCACAGGTGTCCCGCCCGCCCCCCTGTCCGGGCGCGCCGGGCCACCCGTCCGACCACGACGCTTCGTCAGGCCCGGTCCCGGGGACGGATCCTGACCACCGTGTCGCACTGTGACCTGTCCCCTGCGGAAACCCGAGGCCCGACCCGCAATGAACCTGACCTCCATACAGCTGGTCTGGACCGTCATCGGCGGCGCAGCCCTGCTGTTCACCGCCATCCTGGTGGCGACGCTGCGCTTCAAGAACAACAACCGGAAGCAGGACTCCGGCGACTCCTGGGAGCGTAGCGAGGAGCGCCGCCGGCGCAAGGAGATGATCTACGGGATCTCCTCCTACGTGCTGCTGTTCTGCTGCGCCGGCGTCGCGGCCGCGCTCTCCTTCCACGGCCTGGTCGGCTTCGGCAAGGAGAACCTCGGCCTGTCGAACGGCTGGGAGTACCTGGTGCCGTTCGGTCTGGACGGCGCGGCGATGTTCTGCTCGGTGCTCGCCGTGCGCGAGGCCAGCCACGGTGACGCGGCACTCGGCTCGCGCCTGCTGGTCTGGGTCTTCGCGATCGCCTCGGCCTGGTTCAACTGGGTGCACGCCCCGCGCGGCATCTCGCACGACGGCGCCCCGGAGTTCTTCTCCGGCATGTCGATCTCGGCCGCGATCCTGTTCGACCGCGCGCTGAAGCAGACCCGCAAGGCCGCCCTGCGCGAGCAGGGCCTGGTGCCCCGCCCGCTGCCGCAGATCCGCATCGTCCGCTGGCTGCGCGCGCCCCGCGAGACCTACGCCGCCTGGTCGCTGATGCTGCTGGAGAACGTCCGCAGCCTGGACGAGGCGGTCGAGGAGGTGCGCGAGGAGCGCCAGGCCAAGCTGGACGCCAAGGTGCGCGCCCGCAGTGCCGACCGCCGCGAGCGCGCCGAGCTGAAGGCCATCTCCCGGCAGTCCGGCGGCATGCTCTCCCGCAACCGCGGCGGCCGCCAGGTGCCCGCCCTCGCCGCCGCCGGAGACGGCCCGAGCGCTACGGAGCCTGCCCTAGCCGCCGAGGCGGACGCCTTCACCACCACCACCGCCGCGGCACCGGCCTCGCCGGCCCCGGAGACCGGCCGCCGCCCGCGCGGCGCCACCGCCTCCTCCTCGGCCTCCTCGGCCTCCGCGTCGTCCTACCGCAGCAGCTCGACCATCGACCTGACGCCGGACGACGACACCCTGTCGATGCCCAAGCTGGACTCGCTGGAGCGCAAGCTGCGCGCCATCGAGCAGCAGCTCGGCTGAGCACTCGGCCGAGCATCCGCCCCGTACGACGCCGAACGGCCGTTCCCCACTCGGGAGGAACGGCCGTTCGGCGTCGTGGCAGGGGTGCCGCGGGGCTACTGGGCGCTGCCCACCAGCTCCCGGTCCCCGTCGCCGTCCCCGCCGGTGCCCTCGCGCCGGTTGCGCAGGATCGACGAGCCGAGGGCGAGGCCGATGAAGGCGACACCGATCAGGCCGGTGACGATCTCCGGGATGTGGTACTCGATGCCCACCAGCAGGATCACCGCCAGCGCGCCGATCGCGTAGTGGGCGCCGTGCTCCAGGTAGACGTAGTCGTCCAGGGTGCCCTTGCGGACCAGGAAGACGGTCAGCGAGCGGATGTACATCGCGCCGATGCCGAGGCCCAGGGTGATCTGGAAGATGTCGCTGGAGATCGCGAACGCGCCGACCACGCCGTCGAAGGAGAACGAGGCGTCCAGCACCTCCAGGTACATGAAGAGGAAGAACGCGGCCTTGCCGCCGACCTGGACGATCGACTTGCCCGACCTCGCGGCCTCCTCCTCCTTCTCGGCCTCCTCCTCCAGGCCCGACTCGAAGACCGAGGCGAGGCCGTTGACGCCGAGGTAGGTGACGATGCCGAGGACACCGGCGAGGAGCACCGTCTCGGCGTGCTCACCGGCGAAGAAGTTGGACGCCAGCAGCAGGGTGACCAGGGCGACGACGGTGGAGAAGGCCTCCAGCTTGCCGACCTTCTCCAGCGGGCGCTCGATCCAGGCCAGCCAGTTGTAGTCCTTCTCCTCGAAGATGAAGTCGAGGAAGATCATCAGCAGGAAGACACCGCCGAAGGCGGCGATGGCCGGGTTGGCCTGCTCCAGGTACTGGCCGTAGGTGAGGCCCTCGTACGTCTTGTCGCTGTGGATCGCGAGGTCGATGACCGTCGCCGGGTTGAGGTGCGCGGTGAGGCCGACGACCAGCAGCGGGAAGATCAGCCGCATACCGAAGACGGCGATCAGCACGCCGACGGTGAGGAAGATCTTCTGCCAGTACGGGTTCATCCGCTTCAACACCGTGGCGTTGACCACCGCGTTGTCGAACGAGAGGGAGATCTCCAGGATGGAGAGGATCAGCACGATGCCGAATCCCTCGGCTCCCCAGAGCAGGCCGGCGGCGATCAGGCCGAGAACGGTGATCGCGAATGACCAGCCGAATGTGCGGAGGAACACGGGACTTGGTTACCTTTCGGGTTCATGGCGGGACGATCGGGACGATCGCGGCCTTTACTGTACGTTTACGCCGAAATCGAGAGCAATGCCCCGCAGGCCCGAGGCGTAGCCCTGGCCGACCGCGCGGAACTTCCACTCGCCCGCGTACCGGTACAGCTCGCCGAAGATCATCGCGGTCTCGCTGGACGCGTCCTCGGTGAGGTCGTAGCGGGCGATCTCCTGGCCGTCCACCGAGTTGACCACCCGGATGTACGCGTTGCAGACCTGACCGAAGTTCTGCGACCGGTTCTCGGCGTCGTAGATGGACACCGGGAAGACGACCTTGTCGACCTGCGCCGGCACCAGGTCCAGGTTGACCAGGACCACCTCGTCGTCGCCGTCGCCGTCACCGGTGAGGTTGTCACCGGTGTGCTCGACCGAGCCCTCGGGGCTCTTGAGGTTGTTGTAGAAGACGAAGTACTCGTCCCCCAGGACCCGGTTGTTCGAGCAGAGCAGCGCACTGGCGTCGAGATCGAAGGGCGCACCGGTGGTGGACCGGGCGTCCCAGCCGAGACCGATCTGCACCTGCGTCAGGTTCGGCGCGGCCTTCGTCAGCGAGACGTTGCCACCCTTGGCGAGCGTGACACTCATGGTTCGTCCTTCCTCCCTTGCCTCCCGGGGCGCATCTCAGGTCTATTCCCCCGCGGCCCCGCCCGGCCCCCGGGGACCGGCTGAACTTTCCTGAACTCACATCCTTCCAGTGGCCCGGGAACGACGGAACGGCCGGGGGGGCCGGCCCCCCCCCAACCGGCCGCGCCCGCCCCGCCCGTTGTTACCCATCACCCGCCGGGCCCGGGCCCCCCCCCCACACTAGGTGAAAACCCAAAACATCGGGGATCCCCGCA
>NZ_JBHYUU010000123.1:0-26235 GCF_042749955.1 Kitasatospora sp. NPDC059462
GCGACGGCCCGGGCGGCCGCGGCGGCCGGGTCGGCGGCCGGCTCGGAGCGGAGGGTGACGCGGTCGGCGGCGCCGGGGCGGCCGTCCCAGGCGTCCTCGGGACCGGTGACGGCGACGGCGGCGATCACGGTGGTGAAGCCGTGCGTCCCGTCGAGGGTGTGCCGCACCGCCGTGACGTACAGCGGCCGTGCCCCGTCGCCGGGCCGCACCAGGTCGCCCGGCAGCAGCCGGGCGTCGCCGGGAAGCCCGAGCCGGACGGCCGGGCGGGCGGCGCGGGCACCGGCCGACTCCTCGCTCCAGCGCGGCCGGACGTCGTGGACGGCGACCAGGGCGGCCGGGCGGGCGCCGAGGTGCAGCACGCCGTCACGGAACAGCGCGAGGGCGCGCCCGCCGCGGCCGTCGTGCTCGGCCAGCGCCTGCTCCAGGCCGGCCAGGTGCTCCAGGTGGCTGGGCCCGGCGGGCAGCGGTCCGCTCGGCACGGGCTCGCCGTGCACCTGCACGGCCACACCGGCCCGGCGGCCCAACTCGGCCGCCTGGGTGCGGTGGTCGCCGGCCGGCACCGGGGTGCGGGCGGCCGCCGACAGCCGGTGGTAGGCCTCGTCGATCCCGTCCAGTCCCAACTCCGGCCCGAACCGGCCCTGGTGGCGCACCGCCCGGTCGACGACCGCGGCCGCCACCCGGGCCGCCGGGTCGAACGGCCGGGCGGCGCCGGCCGCGCCGTGCAGGTACAACTCGGCCACCAGCGGGCCCGGTTCGGCCAGCATCCGGCCGGCGACGGCATCGGCCAGGCCGCGCACGGTCAGCCGTACGGTGGCGGCGGCGAGACCGGACGGCAGCGCCACCTCGGCCCGCAGGGTGACCACGCCCCGGGTCTGCGCGCCGGACAGCTCCAGCGGCGCAGCTCCGCCGGTGATCCGCAGCGCCCAGTCGCTCACGGCGCACCCCCGAGGTCCCACCAGGCGAGCCTGATCCGGGAGCCGTGGCGGCCCGGCCCCTGCACCGATCCGGCGCGCAACTCCCAGTCCAGCAGGGCGATCTCGGTGGCGAGGCGGGGTGTGCCCGGCAGCTCGACGGTCCGCCGGGCCCCGGCGGTCAGCGGGAGGGCGCCGACGTGGCCGGCGTCGGTGCGCAGCACCAGCCGGAACGTGCGGCCCGGGTCGGCCGGGGTGCTGACGACGGTGGCCGGGTCGGCGTCGTACCAGGTGTCGGCGCGGCCGAGCACCGCCACCACGAACACGCCGAGGCCGGGGTGGAGGGGCAGGTACTCGGGCAGGCCGCCGTCCAGCGCGGCGTCGACCACGGTGGCGCCGGGCGGCAGCGGGTCGGGCTCGGCGGGGGTGAGCAGCCGGAGGATCGGTGCGGTGGGTCTCAACGGTGTCCCTCCCTCGGCGGGTTGTTCACGGGGTTGCTGATGGGGTTGTCCGTGGGGGTGCTCATGCGGTTCATCGGCGGCCGTCCTGGCCGTGGCGGCCGGCCCAGTCGGCGAGCGCCGAGAGGCCGGCCCCCGCCGCGTCGGCCCGCACGTCCGCTCCGCCCTGCCACTCGGGCGCGTGGGCGAGGGTCAGCGAGACCTCGACGACCTCCCGGCGTTCGGCCCGCTCGGCGAAGGACAGGGCGACGATCCGCAGGTCGGTGCGGATGGTGGCCTCGGCCAGCAGGGTCAGCTGCCGGGCCGCCCCGGTGGCGGCGCCCACGAGTCCGGCGCCGACGGACCCGGCCGTGAAGGCGCCGGTCCCGGTCTCGTGCTCGGCCAGCACCTCCAGCGCAGCCCGCCAGGCGGACCGCTCGGGGCCGACCAGCAGCCCGGACACCACGACGGTCTCCCGCACCTCGGCGGGCCCGGTCCGCTCGTACTGGTACTGGCGGCTCAGGTCCAGGCTGGTCACCGCCCACAGGGGTACGGTCACCACCCCGTCCGAGAGGACCAGGGACGGCTGCCCGTACCGCTGGAAACTCGACACGATCGGACTCCCTCTCAGTCCCGGCGCGGGGCGGGGTCGAGCGCCTCCAGCTGGGCGGTGAGCCGCTCCAGCACGAGGTCGGCGATGGCCTGGTGGTCGACCTGGGGCGCGTGGGCGACCTCGATCTCCACCGGGAAGTGGTAGTGCGCGGCCTCGGGCACGTGCGCTCCTCGGTTCGTGACGGGTTCGGGCGGGGCCGGTGGCGCGGGCGGCGCGGGCGGCGCGAGCGGCGCGAGCGGGCCGACGGCGCGGGCGGCCGTCGGCGCCGGGCCGGGCGCGCGGATCAGGGGATCGAGACCGCCGGGCCGGACTTGCCCTCGACCTTCGCGGCGAGCGAGAAGCCGGAGAAGGTCACGGTCGGCGCCCCGGCGACGGTCGCCGACTGCGCGGAGGCGGTGATCACGCAGTCCGACATGACCACCGTGCGGTAGGACCAGTCGGTGCCCGACTGCTCCTGGAGGACGATGTCGAACCGGCCGCCGCGCAGCGCGATCGCGGTCAGCTCGGCGGCGGCCGGGCCGATGGCCTTCACCGTCATCGAGAAGTTGACCTGCGACGGCTGGTAGACGACGCCGATGTGCGTCGCGCCGAGCGAGTGCAGCGGCTCGGCGTTGAGGTTGAAGGTGGTGGACATGGAGTCGATCGGGGCGATCTCGGCGCTCTTGCCGGCGTCGTCGATGTACGCGACGGCCAGGCGGGTGTTCCAGTCGGCCATGGTGGCGGGCTCCCAGGGGTCCTCGGCGGGCGGGTTGGCGGGGTGCTAGTAGGTGACGGCGAGCTTGACGTGCAGACGGTGCACGGCCGGGCCGTAGGTGATCGAGGTCTGGACGTCGACCGCCCGCTGCTCGCGCGCGGCGTGCACGGCGTCCCGGTCGGCCTGGGTCCACTCCGCCTCCGGGCGGCCGAGGACCTCCAGCACCGGGATGCGCACCCCGAAGCCGGCGATCACCGACTCGCGCAGCAGTCCGCCGAGGATGCCCTCGGTGCGCTGCTTGAGCATCGTCAGGCCGGTGCGGGTGATCCGGGCGTCGCCGACGCTGCCGATCAGCCCGGCCCGCAGCAGGAACTCCACGTGGTCGACGATCCGCCGCAGGTCGATGTAGCCGTACGCGGGGTCGGCGGTGAAGGTCTGGCCCTCCGCCAGGTGCAGGCCCTCCCCCGCGATCAGCGCCGGGTCGATCACCGGGTTGAGGCCGGCCTTGGAGAGCTCGATGATCTCCGACGGCCCGTACTGCTTCTCCTTCGGGATCCGCACCCCCTTGACCTGCTTGAGCAGCAGCGAGACGTGCGGCGGGTGCGCGGCGATCACCGCGGCGGCCGCGGCGGCGACGTCGCCGTCGGCGCCCCGGGCCGCGACCAGGACCATCCGGCCGCTGTCGCTGCGCAGCTTGAGCAGCGCGGGGGTGACCACCTTGGCGACGTAGTCCGGTGCCTTCTCCACCTTGGGGTCGATCATCGCGACGCCGATCCGGCGCAGGCCCTTCGCGGAGATCTCCTCGACGTGCGCGCGCAGCGCCAGCAGACCGGCCGGCGGGGTGTCGGTGCCGATGTCGGTCACGCCGGCCAGGCAGACCACGGAGACGTCGTCGACCGCCTCCAGGGCGGCCAGTCCGGCGGCGTGGTCGGTGCCCTTGGTGCGCACGCCGTAGATCTTCTGCGGCAGCCGGTCCTGGGTGAGCGCGAGCAGCAGGCCCTTCTGCAGCACGGTGTCCTGGCCGAACAGGGCACGGGCCTCGTCCGGGGTGGTGACGACGTACGGGACGTTGACGGCGGCGGTCCCGCCGCTCGCTCCGTCCGGGGTGGTGCCGACGATCGCGATCACCCCGCTGGACGGCTGGACGCGGGGCGTCAGCCCGGACTTGTCGATCTCGATGTCGACAAAGGGGTACGCAGTGGGCATGGCTTTCCTCTCCTGCTCTGCCGCCGGTGAACCGGACGGTGGAGGCGGTCAGTTCTGGGATGTCGGGGTGGCGGTCGCGTCGGGGACCACCAGCAGGGCGATCCCCTGGGCGGCCAGCAGCCGTCCGGCCGTCGCCGCACGGGCGGCGCGCTGCCCGGCCGGCCCCGCGACGGCGGAGCCGCCCGGCCAGTCCGGGTCGTCGAACACGTCCGGCGGCACCAGCCAGCCGACCTGGGCCCGGCCGCGCGGCGCCAGCGGCACCGAGCCCGGCACCGCCGCAGCGCCGAGCGCGCCCAGCGCGTCGGCCAGCGCCCGGCTCTCGGCCAGCAGGTCGGCGGGCCGGACGCGCTCGCGGACGAGCAACGCCGCCAGCACCGGCAGCGCCACCGGGCGCGGTGCCCCGGCGCCCGGGGTGTAGCGGACGGTCAGCTCCGGCCCGTCGGCCGGAGCGAGGGGTGCGCCGTCCACCGCACCGACCCGGTCGGCGCCGGCACCGGTGCGCACCGTCACGCTGCCGCGCCACAGTGCGTCGGCGGTGAGCCCGCCGAGGCCGGTCAGGGTGAACCGGCCCTCCTGCCGGGTGCCGCCCGGCGCCGACCAGCCGCCCTCGGCGGTGACCGGGTGCTCCAGCCGCACGCCGAGCCGCAGGTCGGCGAAGTCCGCGCGGTACGGGCCGGCCACGCCGGGCGCCGTCTCGTAGCCGGCGGCCACCAGGTTCTCCAGCGACCGCTGGTCGAAGAGCCGGTCCCGCTGCTCCGGATCGGCCAGTCGGACCAGGGTGCGGTCGCGGAAGTCCATCTCGTCCCTCTCGGTCGGTTCCCGTCATCCGCCACAGAGCGTGTCCGTCGGCGCGTGCAAGTCGCGTGCAAAGCACGTGCAGGGCGGGATTGGGCGGCCGGGAAGCCGGGTAAGGCGCCGGTGGATCGCCGACGAAGTCTGCACACGGTCAAAGCGTTTAGTCGCTGTTGAGTGACCGTCTACGCGCAGAGAGCACGCTGCTCGCTCACGGTGGAAAGCACCGGAGCACGAACGACAGGGAAGGTGGCTCAGCGTGAGCGGCAGAGCGGACGGCAGAGCGGGCGGCAGAGCGGACGGAGTGCACGGCGCGTGGGAGTTCCGTGCGCTCGGACCCCTGGAGATCCGGTTCGACGGCGTCGGCCTGCCGATCGGCGGCGCCCGGCAGCGGGCGGTGCTCGCCACCCTGCTGCTCTCCCCCGGCCGCCCGGTGCCGGTCGGCCCGCTGATCGACAACGTCTGGGGCGGGCGCGAGCCCGCGAGCGCGCTCAACACCCTGCAGAGCTACGTCTCCCGGCTGCGCACCGTCCTCGCCCGCCCCGGGGACACCGGCGGTTCGGCGCCCCGTCTGCTCGGCGGCCCGTCCGGCTACGAGCTCACCGTCCAGGACGAGCAGCTCGACTACCGGCGCGCCGAACGGCTCCTCGACGCCGCCCGGGCCGCGCTCGCCGCCGGCGACCCGACCGCCGCCCACGCATCGGCCCGGGCCGCCCTGTCGCTCTGGCGCGGCCCGGCGCTGGGCGGGCTCCAGGACCTCCCCGCGTTCCAGTGGGAGGCCGCCCGTCTGGACGAAATCCGGCTCGGCGTCGAGCAGTTGATCGCCGAGGCGGACCTCGCGCTCGGCCGCTCGGAGGAGGCGGTGGCCCGGCTCCGGCGGCTCGCCACCGGACACCCGCTGTGGGAGCAGCCGCAGGCGCTGCTGATGCGGGCGCTCTACCGCACCGGCCGGCAGGCGGACGCGCTCGCCCTCTACCAGCGGACCCGCCGCCGGCTCGTCGAGGAGCTCGGGATCGAGCCCGGCGCCGAGCTCGCCGGCGTCCACCGCGCCATCCTGCGCCAGGACCCGCTGCTCGGGCGGGTCTGACTCCCCTGCGGGCGAGGGGCGTTGCCCGTTCGGGTAGCGCGGGCCGGTGCGCGTTGACACCCCTGCGGGCCTGGTCCACCGTAGTCGCAGAGCCGGGCCCCGACCCGACGGGGGCCCGGTGGACGCGCCTGTCAGCGGCGCGACTTCACCGCGTCCCGGGTCCGCGTCCCCCGGCGGACCCGGGACGCGGTGCTGTGGCGGCGGGGCAGCGGGGTGAAGCGGCGGCACCGTTCTCGTAGGCCTCGATGGTGCGCACGAACAGGGCCCGCTCGGCGGGGGCCAGCGGCTCGAAGGCGCTGCGCCAGGCCGCGGCGCCGTTGGCCAGCCAGCCTTCGATCGCCGCCCTGGTCTCCGGTTCCTCGGTGATGGTGACGATGGTGCGGCGGCGGTCGGCCGGATCGGCCTTGCGCTCCACCACGCCCTGCCGGCTGAGGTCGCTGACCATCAGGCTCACCGTCGTCGGCGCCACTTCCAGGCGCGCCGCCAGCCGGCTCACCGGCATCGGCCCGTCGAAGAGCAGATAGGACAGCATCGACAGGTGCCGGGGCGCCAGGTTCGCCGAGCGGAGCTGCTCGGGCACCGGCGTGCGCTTCAGCCGGGCCGCCACCCTCGGCATGAACAGCAGCATCGCCCGGACCGCCTCGTCCGCGCTCAGACCGTCCCCGGGTGCTGTGGACATCCGCTCCGACCCCTTCTCTCGAAGCTCACACCGTACCGGAGCAGCCCTGATCGGCTCCGCGCACGGCTACGGGTTGGTGGTGATGTCCGGGACGTTCACCGGAGCGGGCACCGCCTCGAAGCGGAACACCCGGCCGGACTCGGCCGGGTCGCAGATGAGTTGGACCACCGGAGTGCGCGCGGTCGCCCCGCCCTCCCTCCCCACCACCTACACCAGGAAGCCGAACCCTCCGACTTCCCACCCCCGCTCCCACGAAGAGCGAGCGCTCCCTCACCCGGCACCCTCGCCCACCACCGGAGCACGAAGTCGACCCCGCCGACCTCCCACTCCAGCACCAGCCTTCCGCACCCGCACAGAGGATGAGTGAACGTTTCTCCACGCGGGCGGGGGGGCGGAGAGGCGGGCCGGCCACACGCACAAGCTCACCAACGTGCAGAAACGCTTCCCCTCCGGAGCAGGAAGTCGAACCCGCCGACTTCCCACTCCAACACCGGCCCTCCGCATCCGCACAGAGAGTGAGTGAACGTTTCTCCTCCCGAAGAGGCGGGGGGCTCCTGCTCTGCGGAGTGAGAAGTCGGACCCGCCGACTTCCTGCTCCAGCAGCCGCCGCGCGCACCGGCTGGGGAGGTGAGTGAACGTTTCTCCGCGCGGGCGAGGGGGCGGAGAGGCGGGCCGGCCACGCGCACAAGCTCGCCAACGTGCAGAAACGCTTCCCCTCCGGAGCAGGAAGTCGAACCCGCCGACTTCCTGCTCCACCACCGGCCTTCCGCATCCACGCGGAAGGTGAGTGAACGTTTCTCCTCCCGAAGAGGCGGGGGCTCCTGCTCCAGCAGCCGCCCCGCGCGCCGGTTAGTGCTGTGGCCGCACAGGTGCGCCGGGTTGCGCAGCCGCTGGGTGCGTCTTGTCCTCATCGTCGGGGCAGAACCGGCAACCGTCCGGTCACAGCACCAACGGCTCACGGCGCAGTAGAGTCAGGGTCAGGCATGCAGGGACAGGACCGCGACGTCGCCGCCGAAGCCCACCACGAGCGAGCCTTCCGGGGTCACGGTCAGCGCATGGACCGGCGCGGGAAACACCAGCTCCCGGCCGATCTGCCGCCCGGCGGCCAGCTCCCACAGGCACACCGTTCCATCCGAACCACCGGTGACGACCCGGAGTTCTCCACCGATCACCGCGGTCACCACCGCGGACACGGTGCCCTCGTGGCCGACCAGCCTGCCGACTTCCCGCCCCATGACCAGGTCCCACACGCGTACGGTGGCGTCGTGACCTGCCGTGATCGCGTGGGCTCTGCCGCTGACGACCGCTGTCGCGACCGCCCACGCCTCGCCGTCGTGGCCCGGCAGGGGCTCCCCGACCGGTTGTCCGGTGGTCAGGTCCCACTGCCAGACCTTGCCACCGCTCATACAGCCCACCGCACGGGGCCTGCCATCGATCACCAGCGTGTCGATGGCCATCAGGAAGTCGTCGTGTCCGGTGAGTTCGCCGACCTGTTCCCCACCGGCCAGATCCCAGACCCGCACGGACACGTCGTCGTCGCTGGCGAGCGCACACGGTCGCCCCTGGACGACAGCCGTGCCCAGACACCACACCTCACCGTTGATCCCCGGCAGCTCGCCCGTCCGCCGGCGGGTGGCCAGGTCCCACGCGTATACCGCCCAGTCGCCGGCCGTGACGACGCACGGCCGGCCGTCCACGACCTCCGTCGCCAGCGCCCACACTCTGCCGTTGACGTCGCTCATGGGCCCGCCGACCGGTTGGCCGGTCTCAAGGTCCCGCACCCGGACCGTCCGGTCCTTGCTGCCGGTGACCACGACGTGGCGGCCGTCCGAGAAGGACGTCACCACCGCGTCGACACCGCCGGTGTGACCGGACGGGTTCATCCGGAAGTGCGGGTCACTCTGCGCGCCGGTGGACCACAGCACCTGCCACGGCTCGGTGTCGACATCCTCCACTGACACGGCGGCAATCCGTGCCGACAACTCCCGGTCCCCGTACCGAGCCGCGTCCAGGGCCAGCAACTGCCGCCGCACCCACGCCGGCGCGTCCCGGTGTACGTCCACCGACACCCGGTAGACCGCAGCCATCAGTCGCGCATCGGAATCCGCATCGGAAGCCGGCAACCCCAGAACCCGCTCCGGATCAGCGTTCACCAGCCATGGCAGGTCCGTCCACCACCCTTGCGCCCCCGACGGATCCGATGCCGAAGCGGACACATGAACGTCGTCACTCATGGCCGGAACTCTAGTGATGCGGCCGGACAGGTCCGCCATGACCCAAAGGGTGCGCGAGCAGCCGGTCGGGGTGTTTCTGGCGGGCCCGGCCGGAGCCTGCGGCCCGGCCATGGACTTTCCGCAGGTAGGCGGGAGGCGTTTGCCCTGCGGAGTGGGAAGTCGGACCCGCCGACTTCCTGCTCCGGCATCGGCGCGGGCGGGGGGCGGGGTCAGGTGGGGTGGGTGAGGAGGTGGGCGGTGGGGGTGGTGGTGAGGAGGTGGCCGGCGTGGGAGGTGAGGGTGAGGGCCGGGGGGAAGGGAGTGGTGGGGGTGAAGGGGGGCTCGGGGGTGGTGGTCGGGGGGCGGGTGGTGAGGCCGGTGGGAGTGGTGGCGTGGAGGCGGCCGCCCAGGACGGCGAGGGTGGTGGCGCCGGCCGCGGGGCAGAGGGGGCGCCAGGGGGCGTCCGGGTCGGTGGCGGGCCGGTGGTGCAGGGTGTCGTCGTGCGGGGTGATGGCGAACAGGGTGCCGTCGCACATCGCGAGCGCGCCGGTGCCGGGCGGGGTGCGGCCGAGGGGCGTCCACGGGGCCGGGCCGGGGACCGGGTCGCGGACGAGGAGCCGGTCGTCCTCGGTGACGGCGAGCAGGGCGAGCGGGACCGGCCCGGCGGCCTCGCGCGGAGCGGTGAGGCAGCGGATCCGCGGGGACGGCCCGGCGGCCGGCGGGCACGGCGTCCACGGGAGGTTCTGGTCGGACGGTTCCCGGTGCAGCAGCGTGGTCCCGTCGGCGGCCACCGCGAACAGCAGGCCCTCGCAGGCGGCGAGCGCCCGCACCCCGTCCGCCCGGCCGACGGTGTGCCAGCGCGGCGCAGGTACGGCCCCGCCGAGGCGGTCAAGCACGTTGCGGGTGATCCGGTCGACGATCGGATCACCCAATGCCCGGCCCCAGTTGATGGTGGCGGCGTTGAAGACGGTCCCGGCGCCGAGCCGGAAGACGCCCATGGTCGCCCAGCCGCCCTGCCCGTAGCGGCGCCAGTGCCGCAGGTCGGCGGTGGCGAGCACCGCGAAGGAGCGGGGGGTGCCGTCCCGTCCGGTGGCGCGGGGCACGCCCGCGGACCAGTCGAGTTCGGCGGCGTCGGTCTCGTAGCCGAGCGAGCCCCGCGCGAAGGCGTCCCCGTCGGCGAGCCCGGTGCCCTCGAAGACCCAGTGGTCGGCGAAGCGGACGGTGTAGGACTCGCGGCCGATGACCGCCATGCCGTCGCCCCACGCGCCGGCGCCCTGGCGGAAGCTGACGCCGGTCATGCCGTTCTCCGGCCGGTCCACCGGGGAGCTGGACCACTCGACGGTGGCCCGGCGCGGGTCGGTGGCGGTCACCGGGTCGGCGGCCGCGTCGCGGTGGCAGACCATCGCGCGCCCGCCGTCCGGCTCGTCCTCGACCCGGATCTGCCACCAGGCCGTGTTGGCCGCGAAGAACGCCAGGTTGCCGCCCCGGCGGGCGAACTCCTCGACGCTGTCGCGCATGCCGGCCGACCAGTACTCGTCGTGCCCGTTGACCACCAGCAGGCGGTACCGGGCGAGGGAGGGGGCGAACCCCGGGTCGTCCAGGTCGAAGCCGGAGCAGTACTCGACGGGATACCCGGCCCGGGGCAGCCAGCGCAGCAGCGGCTCCTCCCAGCGCTCGGGCGGCGGCCCGCCGCCGGGGGCGTCGAGCCGGACCCGGGCGGCGCGGCCGGGCTGCTCGGCGTAGTAGAGGCCGCGGCCGGGCTGACCGGCCCGGTGGTAAGCGCGCCAGGTGGCGAACGGGACCGAGACCAGGATGCCGGAGGCCGAGCCGGGACGGGCGGCGCGCACCACGAACCACACCTCGTGCTCGGCGTCGCGCTCGGGCGCGGGCTGCTCGGGACGCTCGTCGTGGAAGCTCGCCCGGTAGAGCGAACTCGGCCAGTGCGCCGGGACGTCGAGGTCCCACCGGGTGACACCGCCGAGGGCCGCCTTCAGCCGCACCTCCCCGCTCACCTCGTCCGTGACGACCACCCGGCCGCGCAGCGGTCGGCCCTCGACGCCCCGCGCGCCGAGGCGGAACCGCAGCCGGCCGCCCTGGACGCAGGACGTCGCCCCGGCCTCGGCCAGCGGACGCGGGACGGGGTCGCCCGCCGTCACGAGACCTGGTCCCCGCGGTCGGTGAACCGTTCCAGCAGGCCGGGCAGCGCCGCCAGCCGGGGCGGGGCTCCGGCGGCGGAGGAGACCACCAGTTCCTCGATCGCCCGCAGATGGGCGTGGATCGCCGCGGGCGGAAGGTGGGCGGTGTCGGCGGTGAGGGTGACGGTGAGCGCGGAGTCGTCACCGGTGAGGTGGAGGCAGTAGCGGCAGGCCACCAGCTCCTGGGTGGCCGGGAAGTCCAGCACGGTGCGGGAGCGAAGTGCGGCCAGCTCCCCGGCCGTAGGCAACTCCGAGGTCTTCAGCGGCCGTTCGACGAGCCGCATGTCGTTGAAGCAGCAGTACGGGTGCACCTCGGTCCCGCGTTCGCGGGCGATCCGGGCGAGCAGCGCGTCCCACTCCACCGGGTCGTAGGCGGCCGCCCGGTAGCCCGCCAGCGCGGCCCGCCACGCGGTCGGCAGCAGATCGGTGAAGACGGCGCCGCCGTCGAGGTCCTCGGGCAGGTCCAGGACGACCAGCGCGTCCTGGGAGAGCGTGCTGACCAGGTCGCGGTGGTCGGCGGCGGCCCGGTTCCCGGCGATCGGCATGACGGCCGCCGCCGCGTGGCCCCGGTCGGCGGCGACCAGGGCCGCACTGGCGGCGAGCAGCACGGTGGAGCCGCTGACCCGGTGGACGGCCGCCAGCGCGTCGACCGCCCGGGGCAGCGCCGCCGACACCAGCCGGCCGGTCCAGAACCGGGGCGCGCACGGCTCGGCGACCGGGTCGGCGAACATCGTCGGCGGCATCCGCCGCAGGTCGGCCTCCCAGCGGGCCAGCGCCGCGGCGCCCCGGCGGCGCCCGGCCGGGCCGTGCTGCTGGTGCGCGAGGTCGTACGGGGTGACCGCGGCGGGGCGGCCCGCCGAACCGCGCCGGGCCAGCAGCCGCAGGTCGCGCACCAGCACCTCGGCGCCGTGCCCGTCCGAGGCGAGGTGGCACAGGGCGAACACGGCGTGGGTGATCCGCCCGCCGCAGCGCACCGCGCCGAACCGCACGGGCCACTCCCCCGTGTAGTCGAAGCGCCGCCCGGTGAGGTCGGCCAGCAGGTCCTCGGCGGCCCGGCCGGTGCGTTCGGGGTCGGGCTCCTCGCGCACCTCGACGGTGATCTCACCGTCGGCGCACAGGAGTTGGCCGGGCTCGCCGTCCTCCCCGAGGGTCAGCCGGGTGCGCAGCGCCTCGTGCCGGGCGAGCAGCGCGGCGACGGCCGCCGCGAGCCGGGGTCCGTCGACGGGCGCGCCCCGGTCGGCGAGCGGGAGGATCCGGCCGAGGTTGAAGTAGTGGTCGTTGGGCGCGGTGCGGCCGATGGCGTGCCAGATGGCGCGCTGGCCCCAGGTGAGCGGGGCACGCCCGGACCGGGTTCCGGTGAAGGGGACGGCGAGGCCGGTGCGTGCGGCGGTGGTCGTTCCGTTCATCCGGCGTGCTCGTGCAGTCGGGCGGCGAGGGCGGTCAGGCCGTCGGTGTGCAGGGCGGGGTCGCCGAGGTCGATCAGCAGCTCGAACTCCTCCTCCAGGCTGTCGGCGAGCCGCAGCAGGGCGAGCGAGGAGACCCCGAGGGCGGTCAACGACTCCTCGGAGGCGAGGAGTTCGGCGACGGTGAGCTGACCGTCGGTGGCGGCGGACACCAGCTCGGCGAGGCGGTCGCGCACGGCGGCGAGCTCGGCGGGACCGGCGGGACCGGCGGGGTGCGCAGGGGCGGTCATCGGGCGGCTCCGCCGGACTGCTCGGCGAGGCGGCGGCGCAGGCTGAGCGGCCGGATGTCCGGCCAGACGCGGTCGACGTGGTCGCTGCACTCCTCCTCGGTGCCGGCGAACCCCTCGGCGCGCCAGCCGGCGGGGATCGGGGCGGCGGCGGGCCAGAGGGCGTGCTGCTCCTCGTCGTTGACGACCACCAGGTACGGGGCTTCGGGGTTCGTGGGGCTCACAGGGCTCACGGGGCTCACTCCTGACGCAGGTCGGTGACGGCGGCGGCGACGCCGCGCACGGTGGGGGTGTCGAAGAAGACGTCCAACGGAACGGCCACGCCGAGCTGTTGGCGGATCCTGGCGGCGATCGCGGTGATCAGCAGCGAGTGGCCGCCGAGGTCGAAGAAGTCCTCGTCCGGGCCGAGGTCGTCCAGCCGCAGCACCTCCCGCCAGATGGCGAGCACGGCGGCGGCGGTCGCGTCGAGTCCGCCCTCCTCCCGCGCCGGGTCCGGCTCGGCGCGCTCGACGGCCGGTTCGGGCAGCGCGGCGCGGTCCAGCTTGCCGTTGGGCGTGAGCGGGAAGGCGTCGAGGACGGTGTAGGCCCCCGGCAGGACGGCGGCCGGCAGGGTGGCCGCGAGGTGGGCGCGCAGCTCCTCGGAGCCGGGCGCCGCCCCGGCGGGGACGACGTAGGCGGCGAGGCGGCGGTCCGCGTCCGGTCCGTACAGGGTGGCGGCGGCCTGGGCGACGGCGGGGTGCTCCGCCAACCGGGCCTCGATCTCGCCGAGTTCGATGCGGTGGCCGCGCAGCTTGACCTGGCTGTCGGCGCGGCCCGCGAACTCCAGGCCGCCACCGGGGTGGCGCCGCACGAGGTCCCCGGTGCGGTAGATCCGGGCACCGGGCGGGCCGTAGGGGTCGGGCAGGAAGCGGCGGGCGGTCAGCCCGGGGCGCCCCCGGTAGCCGTGCGCGACGCCCGCGCCGCCGAGGTACAGCTCACCGGGCAGCCCGTACGGGACGGGCTGCAGGTGCTCGTCGAGGACGTAGGCGCGGGTGTTGGCGAGCGGCTCGCCGATGCTCACCCGGCCGTCGGGGGCGGCGGGTTCGGCGAGGGTGGACCAGACGGTCGTCTCGGTCGGGCCGTAGACGTTGACCAGCCGGGCGGTGGCGGCGGCGAGGTCGGCGGCGAGCGGGGCGGGCAGGGCCTCGCCCCCGGTGAGCGCGGTCAGGCCGCCACCGGTCCCCGCGAGACCGGCCTCCAGCAGGACCCGCCAGCCGCTGGGCGTGGCCTGGACGTGGCTGACGCCCTCCCGGGCGATGAGGTCGAGCAGCGCGGCCCCGTCCCGGTGGGCGCCCTCCGGGGCGAGCACGACGCGGCCGCCGGTGATCAGCGGCAGCAGCAGTTCGACGGTGGAGATGTCGAAGGAGAGCGAGGTCAGGCCGAGCCAGCGGTCCTCGGGGCGGGCGCCGAGGTGGTCGCGCAGGCTGCCGAGGAGGTTGGCGAGCGCGCCGTGCGGCACCTCGACGCCCTTGGGGGCGCCGGTGGAGCCGGAGGTGTAGAGCACGTACGCGGGGTGGTCCGGCGACGGTCCGGTGGGCAGGTCCGCGTCCGCCACCTTGGGCGCCAGGTCCTCCGGCGCGAGGTCGCCCGGCGCGGACGGCTCCCGGGTGATCCGCAGCGCGAGGCCGGAGTCCGCGCGCAGGAAGGCGAGCCGCTCGGCGGGGTACTCCGGGTCGAGCGGGAGGTAGGCCGCCCCGGCCGCCAAGGCGCCCAAAACGGCGACGAGTTGGTCCTTCCCGCGCGGCAGGGCGATGCCGACCGGGGTGCCCGGTCCGGCGCCGTGCCGGGTGAGCGCGGCGGCGGCGTGCGCGACCAGCCGGGCCAGCTCGCGGTAGCGGTACGCGGTGCCGTCGGCGACCAGGGCGACGGCCTCCGGGGTGGCGGCCGCGCGGGCGGCGAACAACGCGGGCACGGTCGCCCCGAGCAGTCCGGGATCCGCTGCGGGCGCGGCGAGTTGGGCGTCCCGTTCACCGGCGCCGAGCAGCGGCAGGCGGCCGACCGGGGTGGCGGGCTCGGCGAGGGCGCCCTCCAGCAGGGTGACGAAGTGGCCGGCGATCCGCTCGGGGGCGCCGGGCTCGAACGCCTCCGTCCGGTACTGCAGGCTGACGTCCAACGCGTCGTCACCGTCGACGAATTGGAGGTTGACGAGGTTGCGGGAGGTACCCGCGAAGCCGGTCCAGCGGACGGTGGCGGCGAGCCCGGGCCCGAAGTCGGGCTCCGGCGTGCCGGAGGGGCGGCGGCGGTAGCTGACGGAGAGCGGGGTGAGGGCGGTGCGCGGGGTGAGGCCGCGGACGGCACGCCCGAGCGGAACGTCCCGGTGCGGGTAGAGCGCCCGCAGCTCGGCGCGCACCGCAGAAGCGAACGCGGCGAACGGCGACTGCGCCGACGGCCCGGTGAACAGCGGGAGTTCGTTGACGGCCAGCCCGACGGCGACCGGCTCGCCGGGACGCCGGACGGACAGCTCGACGGCGGTGGCGGGCGCCGGGTTGCCGTAGCGCAGCAGCAACGCGTGCCAGGCGGCGGTGAGCAGTTCGAAGCGGGTGACGCCCAGCCGTTCGGCGGTCGCGACGAGCGCGGCGTGCCGGGCGCCGTCGATCCGGAACCCGGTCCGCTCTCCGGGGCCGGGCAGGGTGCCGGGCGCGGCGCCCGGGTCGGTGACGGTCCGCAGCCCGGGCAGCAGCGGCAGGCCCGGCTCGCGCCACCGCTCGGCCCAGTGGGCGGTGGCCGGGGCGGGCGACGGCTCCCCAGCCGCCGGGGAGGAAGCCGCCGGGGAAGGGTCCGCCGGGGAGGGGTCCGCCGGGGAGGGGTCCGCCGGAACGAGCGCCTCGCCCCGGTGGGCGGCGGCGAGGTCGGCGACCAGCCGGTCCTTGGACTCGCCGTCGAAGGCCAGGTGGTGCGCGGTGACCAGCAGCACGTGCCGCTCGGCGCCGGTCCGGTACAGGGTGAACCGGGCGAGCGGCCCGGCCGTGAGGTCGAAGCGGGCCGCGCTCTCGTCGGCGAGCAGCTTGTCGAGGTCCTCGGCGGGGCACTCGACGGTCCGCAGCGCCGGCGCGGGCGCGGGCCCGAACACCGGAGCGGGGCCGTCGGGATCGATCCGCCCGGCCAGCACGGGGTGGCGCCGTACGAGCCGGGCGCAGGACGCGGCGAGGGCCCCGGCGTCCAGCGGTCCGGTGAACTCCACCGTGACGGTGAGGTGGTAGGCGGCGCCGGCGTCGAGGGTCTGCTCGGTGAGCCAGATGCCGTGCTGGGCGGGGCTGAGGGAGGTGGTCATCGGATGGCCTCGCTGGTGGTGGGGGTCTCGCCGGCGGTGGTGGGCAGAACGGGGTCGTCGCCGGTCACCAGCCGGCGGAGCTCGCGCTTGAGCACCTTGCCGCCCTCGTTGCGCGGCAGCGCCTCGCGGAACAGCACGGTGGCCGGCAGTTCGTGCGCGGCGAGGTGGCCGAGCAGGAAGGTCCGCAGCGCGGCGGCGGTCGGCGGTTCGGTGCCGGGCGCGGGCACCACGACGGCGGCGACCACCGCGCCGAGCACGGGGTGCGGGACGCCGAACGCGGCGGCGTCGGCGATCAGCGGATGGGCGTGCAGGGCGTTCTCGACCTGGAGCGTGGAGACCTTGTGGGCACCGGACTTGACGACGTCCTTCTCCCGGTCGAGCAGGTGCAGGAAGCCGTCGGCGTCGATCCGGCCGAGGTCGCCCATCCGCACCCACGCGCCCTGGAACACCGCCCGGTCGCGCTCGCCGAGGTAGCCGCGCGGCGCGGTGGGCGAGCGCAGCCACAGCTCGCCCGCCTCGCCGGGCGGCAGCGGGCGGCCGTCGGCGTCGGTGATCCGCAGGTCGGCGAGCGAGGCGGGCTGGCCGGGCGAGTCGGGGTGCTCCGGGTCGAACAGCAGGGTGATCTGGGCGGGCGCGGCCTCGGTGGAGGTGTAGTAGTTGGTGATCTGGGCGCGCGGGAAGGCCCGGCTGAGCGCCAGGGCGACCGGCTGGGGCAGCGCGGCGGCCGTGGAGCCGACCAGTCGGACGCCGCCGAGGTCGGCCTTGGCCAGGGCCGCCGAGGCGAGCAGTTCGATCGCCATGGCGGGGACCAGGAAGACGCTGCCGATGCCGTGTTCGGCGATCAGCCGGACGAACCGCAGCGGGGTGAACTGCGGGGCGGCGACGCAGGTGGCGTGCGCGTTGAGCGCGTTGACCAGCATGGTCTGCCCGGCGTTGGTGCCGACCGGGAAGGCGTGCAGGAAGGCCTGCGAGTGCCGCAGCGGGCGGCGGCGTTCGTCGAGGGTGCAGCCGTACGCCAGGTTGGCGTGGGTGGCGGTGACGCCCTTGGGGGTGCCGGTGGTGCCGGAGGTGTAGAGGATCTGGGCCGGCGCGCCCGGGTCGACGGGCGGCAGCTCCGGCTCGGCGGGGTGGCCGGCGGCGTCGGCCTCGGTGAGCGGGCGCACCCCGGCGAGGTCCGGGGCGTCGCCGGTGTGCAGCAGCAGCGCCGCGCCCGAGTCGGCGAGGGCGTGGGCGGTGACGGCGGGGGCGAGCCGGTCGGAGAGCGGGACGGCGACGCCGCCGGCCCGCAGCACGGCGAGGTGGGCGACGGCGTAGGCCGCCCAGTCGGCGGTGCCGTGGCGCAGTGCGACCCGGTCGCCGGGCCGCAGTCCGGCGGCGAGCAGGGCGGCGGCGAGGGCCCCGGAGCGGGCCTGCCAGGCGCCGAAGCCGAGCCGGTCGGTGCCGTTGACGACGGCGGTCCGCTCGGGGTGGGCGGCCGCCCGGTGGGCGAGCAGCTGGGGCAGGCTGGTGGGGACGGCGCGGTTCACACGGCCTCCCGGGCGGCGTCCGAGGACCGGCGGGCGGCGGCGGCCCGGGCGCGCTCGCGCAGGCCGACCAGGTCGTCCGGTTCGGCGTCCGGCACCTCGCGGTCGAAGCGGGCGAGCGAGGGCAGCCGCAGGCCGACGGCGACCAGGACGAGCATGGCGAGCCCGAACAGCACGTACATCAGCGCGATGCCGCGCCCGGGGCCGGTGCCGATCAGCGGGCCGAAGACCGGCGCGAGCGCGCCGTCCGGTTCCATCAGCGGGCCGAACACGGCCGAGCCGAGCGGGGCGATGACGCCGTGGCCGAGCGGCAGGGTGGACCAGGCGACCAGGGTGTTCAGCGCGAAGACCCGGCCGTGGAACCGCTGCGGCACCTTGACCTGGACGATCGTCGAGTAGACGCCGTTGACCAGGGAGAGCGCGAAGGACATCCCGAACGCGCCGGCGGCGATCACCCAGAGTCCGGCGTGCAGGCCGGTGACGGCGCCGGCCAGGGCGAGGACGGCGGCGAGGCCGAGCATGCCGCGCAGCCGGTGACGGCGCGGTCCGCCCCAGAAGCCCATGGCGATGCCGCCGAGCAGGGCCCCGGCGCCACCGGCGACGGCGACCCGGGCGGCGCCGTCCAGGTCGGAGAAGGCGAGCACCATCGGGGTGGTGAGCAGGAACAGCGGGGAGAGGAAGACGTTCAGCCCGGCGAACCAGAGCAGCATGGAGCGGAAGCCGCGCTGGCGCCAGGAGTAGCCGAAGCCCTGCTTGATCTCCTCCACCAGCGGTTCGCGCCTGGTCCACGGCAGGGTGCGCGGGAAGCGCACCGCCAGCAGGATGGCGACGGCGATCGTGTAGCTGACCACGTCGATGATCAGGATGCCGCGCAGGCCGATCGCGGCGAGCAGCGCGACCGCGACCAGCGGGACGACGAACTGTGCCGCTCCGAAAGCCAGTTGCACGACGCCGTTGGCGTGGCCGAGGTACTGCTTGGGGACGATCTGGGGCACCGCGGAGGCGTAGGCGAGGCGTTGGAAGGTGAGCGCGACGGAGAGCACGCCGAGCAGCACGTAGACCTGCCAGGAGTGCAACTGCCCCGCGAGCAGCAGCGCGAGCATGGCGGCCTGGGTGGCCCCGGCGGCGACGTCCCCGGCGAGCATCACCTTGCGCCGGTCGAGCCGGTCGACCAGGGCGCCGGCCACCGGGCCGACGACGATGCCCGGCAGCATGGCGATGACGGCGTAGAGCGCGTAGCGGGCCATCGAGCCGGTCTCCAGCAGGATCCAGATCGGCAGCGCGAACTCGGTGAGCGCCGAGCCGGTGATCGAGACCAACTGGCCTGCGGCGACGGCCAGGAAGCGGCCCATGCTGGGCTGCGGGCCGTCCTCCGCCGCGGCGGGCCCGGCGACCGCCTCCTCCTCGGGGGCGTCGGGTGCGCCGGTCTCGCCGTGGTACCACCAGGAGCTGTCCGGTCCGCGCGCCGGCAGGGTGTCGGTCCGCCCGGCGAGGACGGCGCGGTGCACGGTGGTGACGGCCTCGACGACCTCCGCCGCCCGGTACTTGACGAAGAAGTGCCCGCCCTGGTCGAGCACCGCGACGGCGGAGCGCTCGGCGAGCAGCAGCCACTCGCGGTACCGCTCCTGGTAGAAGTCGGCGGCCGGGTCGTGGTCGCCGACCAGCGAGACCAGCGGGGCGCGCAGCCGGGGCGCTCCGGCGGCGACCTCCTCGATGGCCCGGGTGAAGTACGCCTCGGCGGCCTTGGAGTCGCGGCGCATGTTGCCGACGATGAACCGGACCTGTTCCTGGTCGAGTTCGGAGGTGTCGACGCCCATGCCGGTGAGCCAGTTGAGGTAGACCCGGTCGCCGAGCAGCGGCTCCAGGGCGGCGATGCCGCTGAGCGCGGTGAGCACCTTGCTGCGGGGCTTGGCGAACGGGAACTGGGCGCCGGCGTAGACGGCTTCGAGCTCCCGGCCGGAGGCCTCCAGCAGCCGGGCGGTGGCGACGGCGAGGGCGGTGCCGACCCCGCAGTGGCCGTAGACGACGACCGGGCCCTCGACCCGCTCGCGCACCTCGGCGGCCAGCTGCTCGGCCAACTCGTCGAAGGGAAGGTGCTGTTCGGTGACGCCGATGTCGTGGCCGGGGATCGCGACGGCCCACAGTTCGGTGTCGGCGGGCAGCAGGTCGGCGACCGGCTGGTAGACGACGGCGCTGCCGCCGCCGTAGGGGACGCAGACCAGGGTGAGCCGGCGGCGCTCGGCCGGGACGGGCCGGGTGAGCCGGTGCAGCAGCCGGCGCGGGCCCCGGTCCTGCTCGTCGAGGGTGGCGAGGGCGGCGAGGTCGTGGACGGTGCGGCAGGTGAAGAGGTCCATCACGCTGACCGGGCGGGCGCCGGCCTCGGTGAGCCGCTTGCGGGCCTTGGCGACGACCTGGGTGGCGAGCAGCGAGTGGCCACCGAGGTCGAAGAAGTCCTCGTCGGTGCCGACCTCGGGCAGGCCGAGCACCTCGGCCCAGATCTCCGCGAGCACCCGCTCGGCCTCGGTGGCGGGCTTGGCGGCGCCGGCGTCGCGGCGCAGCTGCGGGGCGGGCAGGGCGCGGCGGTCGAGCTTGCCGTTGGGGGTGAGCGGCAGGGCGGGCAGCACGGCGAAGGCGGCCGGGACCTGGTGGTCGGGGAGGACGCGCTTGAGGGCGGCGCGCAGGGCGGCCGGGTCGGGCTCCTCGGCGCCGGGGGCCGGGACGAGGTAGCCGGTGAGCCGCTTGTCGCCGGGCCGGTCCTCGCGCACGACGACGGCGGCGTCGGCGATGTCCGGCCGGGCGCGCAGGGCGGCCTCGGTCTCGCCGGGTTCGATCCGCAGGCCGCGGATCTTGACCTGCTGGTCGATCCGGCCGAGGTGTTCCAGGGTGCCGTCGGGGCGGCGGCGGGCGAGGTCGCCGGTGCGGTAGAGCCTGGCGCCGGGCGGGCCGTAGGGGTCGGGGACGAACCGGGCGGCGGTGAGGCCGGGGCGGCGGTGGTAGCCGAGGGCGACCGCGGCGCCGCCGATGTGGAGTTCGCCGGGAGCGCCGGGCGGTACCGGTCGCAGGGCGGAATCCAGCACGTACAGGCGGGTGTTGTCGATCGGCAGGCCGATCGGGACGGTCCGCAGCGGGCCTTCGCACTCCCAGGAGGAGACGTCGACGGCGGCCTCGGTGGGCCCGTAGAGGTTGGCGAGCGCGCAGTCGGGCAGCCGGGTGGTGAACTCCCGTGCGGTGTCGGGCGGCAGGGCCTCGCCGCTGCACACCACCCGGCGCAGGCTCGCGCAGCGCTCCAGGCCGTCCTCGGCGAGGAAGACGGTGAGCATGGCGGGCACGAAGTGCGCGACGGTGACACCGGCGCGCACGATCAGGTCGCGCAGGTAGCCGGCGTCCTTCTGGCCGCCGGGCTTGGCGAGCACGATCCGGGCGCCGGTGATCAGCGGCCAGAAGAACTCCCAGACGGAGACGTCGAATCCGGCCGGGGTCTTCTGCAGGACGCGGTCGCCGGGACCGAGCCGGTAGGTCTCCTGCATCCACTGGAGGCGGTTGGCGATGGCCCGGTGGGTGTTGGGCACGCCCTTGGGGCGGCCGGTGGAGCCGGAGGTGTAGATCAGGTAGGCGGTGTCGTCGGGGGCCGGCCCGGCGGGGCGCGGGGCCTTGGCGCGGACCTTGGGCCATTCGGCGGGGTCGTCGAGCAGCAGGACGCGGGCGGTGCAGCCGTCGGGGACGGGCAGCCGGCGCTGGGTGAGCAGGACGGGGGCGGCGCTGTCGGCGAGCAGGAAGGCCAGCCGTTCGGCGGGGTAGCCGGGTTCCAGCGGGGTGTAGCCGGCGCCGGTGCGCAGCACGCCGAGGAGTCCGGCGACGAGTTCGGGCGAGCGTTCGGCGCTGATCGCGACCAGGCTGCCGGGGCCGATGCCCTCGGCGGCCAGCCGGACGGCGATCCGGTCGGCGGCCGCGTCGAGCTGGCGGTACGTCAGAAAGGCCCCGTCCTCGAAGGAGACGGCGACGGCGTCGGGGGTGCGGGCGGTCTGCTCGGCGACCAGGGCGGTGAGGGTGGTGGCCGGGCGCTCGGTCGCGGTGTCGTTGAACCGCTCGACCTCGAAGGCGCGTTCGGCCTCGGGGAGGTCGTCGAGGGCGGACAGCGGTGCGTCGGGGCGGTCGGCGATCGCGGTCAGCAGCCGGCCGAGGTGCTCGCCGAGGCGGGCGATGTCGGCCTCGGCGAAGAGGTCGGTGTTGTAGTTGAACGAGCCGAGCAGGCCCTGCGGCCACTCCTGGAGGAACAGCTCCAGGTCGAACCGGGTGCCGCTGGCGCGCACGCCGAACGGTTCGACCTCGACGGGCAGTTCGTCCGGGGCGGCGGTCTCGCGCTGGACGGCGTAGTTCTGCACGGCGAGCACGGCCTGGAAGACCGGCGGGCGGCTGACGTCGCGGGGGACCTTGAGCTCGGTGACCAGCTGGGCGAAGGGCAGTTCCTGGTGGGCGTAGGCCTCCAGGCAGGTGTCCCGGGTGCGGCGCAGCAGCTCGGTGAAGGTCGGGTCGCCCTCCAGCCGGGCGGGCAGCGCCAGCACATTGACGAACATGCCGACCAGCGGTTCGAGTTCGGGCTCGGGGCGGCCGGCGATGGGCGAGCCGACGGCGAAGTCGCGCTGGCCGCTGAACCGGGCCAGCAGGGTCTGGAAGGCGGCGAGCAGCACCATGTAGACGGTGGCGTCGTGGCGCTTGCCGAGCTCGGTGAGGCGGTCGAGCAGCGGGCGGTCGACCTCGAAGCCGTAGCCGGCGCCGTCGAAGGTCTGGCGCGGCGGGCGCGGCGCGGCGCAGGCGAGTTCGAGGGGTTCGACGCCGGCGAGTTCGCGCGCCCAGTGGGCGACCTCGGCGGCCAGCCGGTCGCCGCTCAGCCGTTCGCGCTGCCAGATGGCGAAGTCGCCGTACTGGACGGCGAGTGCGGGCAGCGGGTCGGGCCGCCCGGCGGCGTAGGCGGCGTAGCCGCGCAGGACCTCGCCGAGCAGCACCTCGCTGGACCAGCCGTCGCTGACGCTGTGGTGGACGACGAGCAGCAGCACGTGGTCGTCGGCGGCGAGCCGGACGAGGTGGGCGCGCAGCAGCGGGCCGTGCTCCAGGTCGAAGGGGACGGCGGCGGCCTCGTCGACCAGCCGTTCGGCGTGCGCGGGGTCGTCCGCCTCGGCGAGGGTGAGGTCGGCGGGGCCGGGCGGATCGACGACCAGCAGCGGGCGGCCGTCGTCGGTGGCCGGGTAGCGCGAGCGCAGGGTCTCGTGCCGGGCGAGGGAGGCGTCCAGGGCGCGGCGCAGGGCGGGGACGTCGAGCGGGCCGCGCAGCCGGCGCACCACCGGGATGTTGTAGGCGGCGGTGCCGGGGGCGAACTGCTCCATGAACCAGAGCCGTTCCTGGGCGTAGGAGAGCGGCACGGGCGCGTCGGCGGCGCGGCGGGCGATCGTCTGCCGGGGCGCGGTGCGGTTCCTGAGGCGGCGGCTGAGGAGTTCGCGCTTGGCGGCGGTGAGCCCGGCGGAGGGGACGGCGCCGGAGGGGGCGTCGGCGGAGGGGGTGTCGGCGGAGGGGGCGTCGGCGGCGGCCGGGGTGTCGGCAGGGGCCGGGGTGGGGGCGGTTTCGGTGCTCATGACGGCGTTGCGGTCCCTTCCAGGGCGTCCTGCGCGGCGAGCAGTTCCTCGGCGGCGGCGTCGGACAGCGCGTCGAGTTCGGCGACCAGGGCGACTTCGACGGCGTCGGCGAAGGCGGCCACCGTGCGGTGGGTGAAGAGGGTGCGCAGCGGCACGGCGAGGTCGGCCGCGGCGCGGATGCGGGCGACGACCCGGGTGGCGAGCAGGGAGTGGCCGCCGAGGTCGAAGAAGTCGTCGTGGACGCCGACCCGGTCGAGGCCCAGGACCTCCTGCCAGACCTCGGCGACCAGTTCCTCGGCCTCGGTGCGCGGGGCGAGGTAGGCGGCGCGCAGTTCGGGGCGGGTGTCGGGGTCGGGCAGCGCGCGGTGGTCGAGCTTGCCGTTGGGGGTGAGCGGCAGCGCGTCGAGGACGAGGACGGCGTTGGGGACGAGGTGGGCGGGCAGGGTGGCGGCGAGCGCGACGCGCAGGTCCTCGGGCGCGGGCGCGGCCGGCCCGGCGGGCACCACGTAGCCCAGCAGCCGGTCCTCGCGGGCCAGTACGGCGGCCTGGCCCACCCCGGGCCGGGCGAGCAGCGCGGACTCGACCTCGCCGGGCTCGACCCGGTAGCCGCGCACCTTGACCTGGGTGTCGATCCGGCCGAGGAACTCCAGGGCGCCGTCGGCGCGCCTGCGCACCAGGTCGCCGGTGCGGTAGCGGCGGGCGCCGGGCGGGCCGTCCGGGTCGGGCACGAAGGCGCGGGCGGTGGCGCCCGGGCGGCCGAGGTAACCGTCGGTGACGCCGGCGCCGCCGACGACGAGTTCGCCGGGCGTGCCGGGCGGCACCGGGCGGCCGTGACGGTCGAGCACGGCGACGGTGGTGGCGCCGATGGGCCGGCCGATCGGCGGACGGCGGCCGGTGTCGGCGGCGCCGAGGTCGGCGGTGGTGGCGATGACGGTGGTCTCGGTGGGCCCGTAGGAGTTGACCAGCCGGACGGTGTCGCCGAACCGGGCGCGCCAGGCGGCGACGGCCTCCGGGCGGACCTGGTCGGCGCCGAGGATCAGCAGCCGCAGGCTCGCCGGCCAGGGCGTGGCGTCGAGGTCGGCGACCAGCTGGTGCCAGTACGGGGTGGGCAGGTCGAGGACGGTGAGCCCGGCGGCTGCGGGTTCGGCGAGCTGGTCGGGCAGCGCGGCGCCGGCCTCGGCGACGACCAGGGTGGCCCCGGCGGCGAGGGCCGGGAACACCTCCTCGGCACAGGTGTCGAAGGAGAGCGAGGCGTACTGCAGGACGCGGTCGGCGGCGGTGAGGCGGTAGCCCTCGCGCATCCAGGCGACCCGGGCGGCGAGCGCGCGGTGCGGGACGAGCACGCCCTTGGGGGTGCCGGTGGAGCCGGAGGTGTAGATGACGTAGGCGGCGTCGTCGGGCCCGGCGGCGGCGTGCGCGGGCGGGGTGCCGCCGGCGCCGGGGACCGGGAGCACCGGGAGCACCGGCACGGCGGCGGGCAGTCCGTCGACGGGCGCGCCGTCCGCGGTGACCAGGGCGGTGGCGCCGCTGTCGGTCAGCATGAAGGCGAGCCGGGCGGCCGGGTACTCCGGGTCCAGCGGCAGGTAGCCGGCCCCGGCCCGCCAGGCGGCGAGCATGGCCACCACGGCCTGCGGCCCGCGCGGCAGGCAGAACGCGACCAGGTCGCCGCGGCGCACCCCGGCGGCCGTCAGCCGGGCGGCCAGCGCACCCGAGGCGGCGGCGAGTTCCGCGCGGGTGAAGCGGGTGTCGCGCCCCTCGACGGCGATGGCGTCCGGCCGGTCGGCGGCCGCCCGGTCGATCGCTTCGAGCACGGTGGCCGGGTGGGCGGGCAGCGCGGGCCCGGTGGCGCCGGCCGCCGCCTCGGCGAGTTCCTCGGCGTCGAGCAGCGGCAGCAGGTGGACCGGGGTGTCCGGGGCGGCGAGCGCGGCGCGCAGCAGGGTCTCGAAGCGGCGGCCGAGCCGGACGGTCCACGCCTCGTCGAGCAGGTCGGTGCGGTAGCCGAAGACGGCGTGCAGGTCCTCGCCGTCGGGGCGGACGTCCAGGGCGAGTTCGAACTTGGCGGCGGTGTGGCCGCCGTCGGTCTCGACGCAGCGCAGGTCGGCGAAGGCGTGCTCGCCGAGGGCGCCGCCGCTCTGGGTGTGCACGGTGAGCAGGGTCTGGAAGAGCGGGGTGCGCGCGGGGTCACGGTCGGGGCGCAGGTCCTCGGCGAGCTGCTCGAACGGCACCCGGCCGTGGCCGAGCGCGCCGAGCCAGTCGCCGCGCACCCGGCGCAGCAGGGTGTCGAAGGTGGGCGCGCCGGCGAGGTCGGCGCGCAGCACCAGGGCGGAGGAGAAGTACCCGACGGTCCGTTCGCTGTCGACCGTGGTGCGGGCGGCGGTGGGCACGCCGACGCAGAAGTCGTCCTGGCCGGTGCAGCGGTGCAGCAGGGCCTGGTAGGCGGCGGCCAGCACCATGAAGGGGGTGAGCCGGCGGGCCCGGGCGAAGGCGTCGAGTTCGGGGCCGAGGCCGCGCAGGATCCGGGTGTGGAAGGCGCCGGCGCTGCTCGGTTCGGCGGGCCGGGGCCGGTCCAGCGGCAGGTCGAGGGCGGGTGCGCCGGCGAGCCGGTCGCGCCAGTAGGTGAGCGCCTCGG
This sequence comes from Kitasatospora sp. NPDC059462, assembly GCF_042749955.1. Lineage (NCBI taxonomy): Bacteria > Bacillati > Actinomycetota > Actinomycetes > Kitasatosporales > Streptomycetaceae > Kitasatospora > Kitasatospora sp. NPDC059462. The sequence continues at coordinate 25,607 of NZ_JBHYUU010000123.1, forward strand.
CGGCCTCGGGCCCGGCCAGCCAGGCGCGTTCGGCGGCGGCGTGGTCGGCGAAGGAGGGCGGGGCGGGCAGGTCGGGCTGCGGGCCGCCGGTGCGGTGGGCGGCGTAGCGCTCGGCGAGTTCGGTGCGCAGCAGGCCGAGGCTCCAGCCGTCGGCGACGATGTGGTGCAGCACCAGGCAGAGCACGTGCTCCTGCTCTCCGGTGCGCAGCAGGGCGGCGCGCAGCAGGGGTCCGGCGGCGAGGTCGAAGCCGCGGTTGACGCGTGCGGCGAGGGCGGCGTCCACCTCGTCCGCGGGCCGTCCGCGCAGGTCGGCGAGGTCGAGCGGGACGGGCGCCGGGGCGTCGACGACGGCGGTGGGCCGGCCGTCCTCGGCGGGGAAGCGGGTGCGCAGCGCCTCGTGCCGGGCCACCACGCCGTCGAGCGCGGCGCGCAGCGACTCGGTGGACGGCTCGCCGGTCAGGCGCAGCACGAGGGGGATGTTGTAGGAGGGGTCGCCCGGGTCCAGCTGGTCGAGGAACCAGAGCCGTTCCTGGCCGACGGTCAGGGCGGTCGGCCGGTCGGGCCCGGCGGGCCCGTCGGTTAAGGAGGTCGGCCGGTCGGGCCCGGCGGGGCCGTCGGTGTCGGGGGTC
>NZ_JBHYUU010000124.1:0-6674 GCF_042749955.1 Kitasatospora sp. NPDC059462
CGCCTTGGGCGCGGCCGGGGCGGCCGGCGCCGGGGCGGCGGCCGCGGGGGTCGGACGGGGACCGGGGGCCGCGGGGCGCGGACCCGGGGTCGGGGCACCCGGCTTGGGTGCACCCGCGGCCGAACCGGCCGCGGGCTGGGGCGCCGCGGGCTTCCGCGGGCCCGGCTTGGCAGCAGAGCCACCACCGGTGGGGGCAACGCCAAGCGCGTCAGTCAACTTGCGTACGACCGGCGCCTCGATCGTCGAGGACGCCGAACGGACGAACTCGCCCAGCTCGGTGAGCTTGGCCATGACGGCCTTGCTCTCCAAGCCAAGCTCCTTGGCGAGTTCGTAAACCCGGACCTTAGCCACTTCACTCCTGTCTATGAGTCCGGGGGTCTCGTCCGCCGGACTGTCGCTACTTCATGGGCGTACCCATCGCGTACTCATCGCGTACTCATCGAGTGCTCATCGCAATCTCGACCTACTTCCACATCGCGAGGTACCTGACTGGTGGCACGGCGTACGGCTGCCCGTGCGCCGTGCTTGTTGCGGTGGTTCTCCGCCGCGCGAGCGGCGGGCCGTCACGGGGAGCTGTCGCTCACCCGCTCCTCGATGAACTCGCGGAGCCGCCCGGTGTCGAGCGCGCCCTGGAGCCGGAAGGCCCGGGGGAACGCCCGTCGGCGGACCGCGAGGTCGAGGCAGGCCGGTTCGGGGTGCAGGTGTGCGCCCCGGCCCGGCAGTGCGCCACGTGGATCAGGGACGCAGACGCCCTCGACCGCCGTGACACGCAACAGCTGGTGCTTGGCCGCGCGCTTGCGGCAGCCCACGCAGGTGCGTTCCGGGCGTGCTCGGACATGCGTCCGGCCAGACGAAGGCAAGTCTACCCCTCCGAAGGGACATGGCGCCGCCCCGCCGGTCCCGGAGGGAACGGCGGGAACACTGCGACAACAACGACTACTGGGCCGCGGATTCCTGCTCGCCGCCCTCGGTGTCCGGCCGGATGTCGATCCGCCACCCGGTGAGACGGGCGGCCAGACGGGCGTTCTGCCCCTCCTTGCCGATCGCCAGCGACAGCTGGTAGTCCGGCACGATCACCCGTGCGGAGCGCTGGGCGGCGTCGACGATCTCCACACTGGTCACCCGGGCGGGGGACAGCGCGGCGGCGACCATCTCGCGCGGGTCCTCCGACCAGTCGACGATGTCGATCTTCTCGCCGTGCAGCTCGCCCATCACCGCGCGCACCCGGGAGCCCATCGGACCGATGCAGGCGCCCTTGGCGTTCAGCCCCTGGCGGCGCGACCAGACCGCGATCTTGGTCCGGTGGCCGGCCTCACGGGCGATCGCCGCGATCTCCACGCTGCCGTCCGCGATCTCCGGGACCTCCAGCGCGAACAGCTTCTTCACCAGGCTCGGGTGGGTGCGCGACAGCGTCACCGACGCCCCGCGCACGCCCCGGCGCACGGCCACGACGTAGCACTTCAGCCGGGTGCCGTGCCGGTAGTCCTCGCCCGGGACCTGCTCCTGCGGCGGGAGGATGGCCTCCAGCTTGCCGATGTCGACCAGCACGTTCTTCGGGTCGTTGCCCTGCTGGACGACACCGGTGACGATGTCGCCCTCCTTGCCCGCGTACTCGCCGAAGGTCTGGTCGTCGGCGGCGTCGCGCAGCCGCTGCATCATCACCTGCATGCCGATGCTGGAGGCGATCCGGCCGAAGCCGCTCGGGGTGTCGTCGAACTCCTTCGGCTCGACGCCCTCCTCCAGCTCCGACGCGTCCTCGGTCGCCCACACCGTCACGTGGCCGGTCCTGCGGTCCAGCTCGACCCGGGCGCGGCGGCGCGAGCCCTCGGTGCGGTGGTACGCGGTGAGGAGGGCCGACTCGATCGACTCGACCACGAGGCCGAAGGGGATGTTCTTCTCGCTGACCAGCGTGCGCAGGGCACTCATGTCGATGTCCACGGCTACGCCTCCTCGTCTTTCGTCACGTTCTCGTCGAGCAGCAGCTCGTCGTCCTTGCGGTTGAACTCCACCTGGACCCGGGCCCGGGCGACCTCGCCGTACTCCAGCCGGCGCTCCTTGGGCCGGCCGCGGCCCTTCACGGGCTGCACCTCGACCAGCGCGCCGTCCTCGTCCGCCTCCAGCACCCGCGCGACGATCTCCCCGCCGTCGACGAGGTGGATGGCGGCCAGCCGGCCCTCGGCGCGGATCCAGTGCCGCGGGGCGCTCAGCGGCCGCTCCGCGCCCGGCGAACCGACCTCCAGGACGTACGCGCCGGCCCCCATCACGTCCGACTCGTCCAGGGCGTCGCCGACCACCCGGCTGAACTCGGCGATGGTGTCCAGGTCCACGCCGCCGTCGGCGTCCACGTCGATCTGCACCTGGCGGCGGCTGCCCGCCTGGGCGACCTTGACGTCCTCCAGGTCCAGGCCCGCCTGCGCGGCCAGCGGCTCCAGCAACGCGCGCAGCCGGTCGATGTGGGTGGTGCTCATCCGGGTGGACTCCTCGGCCGCGTCTGCTGTTGTCGGAAGGTCGCCCCGCACCCCCGGCGCCGGTGCGGCGCGCGGCCGGGTCGCGGCAGCTCGGCCCAAAGCCTAGCCGGTGAACCCCCCAACCACCGATTCCGGCCCCGGCCCCGCCCCGACCGGTGCGAGCAAGCTCACACCGCCCGCACGCCCCCGGCGCGAACGCAATCCATGCCCACAGACGTAAGGATTCTGTAATCATTCACGCCATCGAGGGCAGGCGGGCAGGCCGTCCTCCCGTACACGCCCCGGAGTGACACCCATGCAGCCGCCCAGCCGACGGACCTTCCTCACCCTCGGGCTGCTCCTCACCGCCGGCACGGCCCTCACCGCCTGCACCGACGGGCACGGCACCGACAGCGCCCCGGCCGGCGACCAGCGCCGCCCCGACCCCGACGAGCCGGTCCGCCTGCGCGCCGTCGCCGCCACCGACACCCTCCTGGCCGGCTACGACGCCCTCCTCCCCCAGGCCCCCCAGCTCCAGCCGCTGCGCGCCGAGGTCGCCCAGCACCGCGCCGCCCTCCAGCCCACCACCACCAGCCCCGCCACTCCCCCCGGCACCGCCGCCCCCACCACCCTCGCCGAGCTGGCCGCCCTCGAACGCCGGACCGCCCAGTCCCGCCTCGCCGACCTCGGCGCCGCCTCCCCCCAGCTGGCCCGTCTGCTGGCCTCCGTCTCCGCGGCCGGCGTCCTGCACACCCTCGCCCTCGGCGACCCCGCCCCGTCGGCGGCCCCCGCCCCGACCCCCTCCGCCACCCCCGGCGAGCCGGCCACCGCCTTCCAGGACGCCCTGGGCGCCGAACACGCCGCCATCTACGGCTACGGCGTGGTCGGCGCCCGCCTCACCGACGACCAGCAGCGCACCGACGCCCGCACCACCCTGGCCGCCCACCAGTCCCGCCGCGACGCCTGGCAACGCCTCCTCACCGGCACCGGCGCCACCCCCACCGCCGCGGCCCCCGGCTACCAGCTCCCCTTCCCGGTCACCGACGCCCCCACCGCCACCCGCCTCGCCGCCCACCTGGAAACCCGCCTCACCACCGTCTACGCCGACCTGGTCGCCGCCGTCCCCGCCCCCCACCGCCCCCTCGCCGCCGACGCCCTCCGCGAATGCGCCCTCCGCGCCCACCATTGGGGCGCCACCCCCACCCCCTTCCCCGGCTTCCCCACCCCCAGCACCACCCCCACCCCCTGACCAGGCACGCAGCCCGATCAAGCCCCCACCCAACCCCCACCTCACCCACCCACCCCCACGCCCCACCCCCCACCCCCCACCGAGCGAGAGGGATGCGCTGCGGGAGGGGGCGGCGTAGGGGGTGGCTGCGGAGGGGGGCGTTGCGGGTGATTTTCGGACTGCCCACGGCGAGCACCCCGCCCCCACGGTGTCGGCAGTCGGAAAATCATCCAGCCCCCCGGAGCGGCCACCCCCGGAGCCGACCCCGCACCCACCCTCCCGGGAGCCGTCCTGCACACCCCCACCCCGCGTCGCCACCCCGCCCCATCCCCCCCATAACCGACAATGGACCCGTACCACCCCAGGGGACCCGCCACCGGAAGGCCACCATGTCGGCAGCACCAGGACCGATCACCGTCCCCGACTGGCTCACGCGAAGCGTCACCGCGACCCACCCCGCCGAGGCCCCCGCCTGGCTGGCCGGCCTCCCCGCCCTGGTCTCCGAACAGCTGGCCCGCCTCGCCCTCACCCTGGACCGCGTCCTCGACCCCGGCGGCACCCACAGCCTCGTCGCCTACGTCCACCGCGACGACGACCTCACCCCCGCCACCCTCAAGGTCTCCCTCCGGACCCCCGCGACCGCCCACGAGCCCGAAGCCCTCACCGCCTGGGCCGGCCGCGGCGCCGTCCTCCTCCTGGACGCCCACCGGACCGCCACCTCCGGCGTCCTCCTCCTGGAACGCCTCCACGGCGAGATCCCCCTCCGCTCCCTCGCCGAGCCCAAGGCGATGCTGGAAGCCACCAGCCTCCTCCACCGCCTCTGGCTCCCCCTCCCCGAAGCCTCCTCCCTCCCCGCAGCCCCCGCCCTCCCCGACGACGCCCCCGCCCTCCCCGACGAGGCCCCCGCCCTCCCCGACGAGGCCACCCCCCTCCTCACCGAGGCCAGGGAAACCGCCACCGCCCTCACCGCCTCCGCCGCCGAGCGGTTCCTCCTGCACGGCGACTTCCACCACGGCAACGTCCTCGCCGCCGACCGCGCCCCCTGGCTGGCCATCGCCCCCCGCCCCCTGGCCGGCGAACGCGCCTACGACCTGGCCCGCCTGGTCCTCGACCGCGCGGACACCCTGGTCGGCTCCCCCGGCCTGCCCGGCGCCGTCCGCCGACGGCTGCACCAGCTCGCCGAAGCCCTGGACGTCGACCGCGACCGCCTCCGCGGCTGGACCCTGGTCCGCGCCGTCGACCTCGCCCTGGCCGCCCTCGCCGCCGGCCGCCGCCCCGAGGCCGAGCTCTACCTGGAGTTCGCCGGCGTGCTCTGAGACGCCCCGGCCCCGCCCGTCCCCCGCAACGGCAACGGCGCCCCCATCACCGCGTACCGCCGCTCCGTGTTGGGGAAGTGCACGGCCCGCGCGAGGTCCCGGTACCCCAGCGCCCGGTAGAGCCGCCGCGCCGGCGTCTCGGCGTCGATCGCGGAGAGGATGCTGCGGTCCATCCCGGACCGCGCGGTGAGCGTGCGGATCAGCGCCGAGCCGACCCCCCGCCCCTGGAACTGCGGCAGCACGTGCAACTCGGTGACCGCGAAGACCCCGTCCAGCCAGTCCCCGTGCCCCCGGGCGACCAGATAGGGCTCGATCACCGTGCTCCACCAGTGCTCACGGTGGTTGGGCATGCCGTACCCGAACCCGACCAGCCGCCCCCCGTCGAACGCCCCCAACGCGATCACCCCGGGCTGCTGCGCGTGCCGCCCGACGATGTGCAGCCGGACCATGACCTCCTCCGGCGTCAGCCCGAACGCCACCGCCTGGACGTCCAGCGCCTGCGGAGCCCACGCCCCGAGGTCGATGGCCTCGATCACCACCCCGGCACCCCCCTCGGCACCCCCGCCCCGCCACTTCGCGTCCCGTTCCACGTCCCCGCCCCCGCCCCTCAGAACAGCACGCTCATGAACGCCCCGACCTCCCGGAACCCCACCCGCCGGTACGCGGCCCGAGCCCGCAGGTTGTAGTCGTTGACGTACAGCGAGACCACCGGCGCCACCTCCCGCAGCGCGATGTCCAGCACCGCCGCCATCCCGGTCTCGGAGAGCCCCTGCCCCCGGTGCTCCGGCGCCACCCAGACCCCCTGGATCTGGCAGGCCCCCGCCGTGACGGCCCCGATCTCGGCCTTGAAGACGACCTCCCCGCCCTCCCCGAACCGGGCGAACGAGCGCCCCGTGGAGACGAGTTCGGCGACCCGGGCCTGGTAGAGCAGCCCCCCGTCCCCGGCCAGCGGGGAGACCCCGACCTCCTCGGTGAACATCGCCACACAGGCCGGCATCAGGGTGTCGATCTCGTTGCGCCGCACCCTGCGGACCAGCGGATCCGGCCCGATCTCCGCGGACGGCACGCTCGTCGACAGCAGCGGCTGGTGCGCCCGGACCTCCCGGGCCGGCCCCCAGCTGCGCTCCAGCAGTGCCCACAGCGCCGCCGTGGGCCCGGCCGGGCCCACGATGGAGGAACAGCGGCGCCCCTGGCGCCGGGCACGCTCCGCGAAGGCCTGGACGGCCTGCGGGCCGGCGTTGACCAGCACCAGGTTGGCCCCCGCGTAGCAGAGGGCGTCGAGTTCGCCGTTCTCGTCGTACCAGCCCCACATCTCGCCGCCGAGCCGCCACGGGTCGAGGCCGACGGCCTCCACCCGGGTGGCGACGAAGGCGTTGGCGACCGGGTCGCGGTGGAGGACGGCGAGGGCGTCGGCGAGGTCCGGTGGTTCCAGCACGCGGGTGGTCGCCAGGGCGCGGGCGGCCTGGAACGAGCTGGGGAGCATCACACCTCGATCGAGCATCGAGACAGCACCTTACTGAGACGACTCTGGCCGCACCCTACTCCGTGCCCCCACCCGGATACGGCCGCGGGGGGGGGGGGGGGCCGGCCGGGCCCCGGCCCGGGGAGCTGCGCGCGCCCCCCCCCCCCCCGCGGGGGGGGAGGGCCCCGCGGGGGGGGCGGGGCGCCCGGGGCGGCGCCCCC
>NZ_JBHYUU010000124.1:6684-25189 GCF_042749955.1 Kitasatospora sp. NPDC059462
GTTATATACTTTTTGGTGGTCGTGGGCTGCTTCTTTTGTTTAAAAGCGACAGCACTCCTCCGTGCCCCCCCCCCTATCCGGCCGCGGGGCCGTCCGCGCCCGGCGGGCCCCGCTTCCGGAAGAACTGCGCGGACCCACCCGACACCGGGGTGGGTCACTCGCCGGCGGTGACGGTCGGCGCGCCGGTCTCGACGCCCTCGGCCTCCATCTGCTCGGCGATCTTGAACGCCTCCTCGATCAGGGTCTCCACGATCTTGGACTCGGGCACGGTCTTGATGACCTCGCCCTTCACGAAGATCTGGCCCTTGCCGTTGCCGGAGGCGACGCCGAGGTCGGCCTCACGGGCCTCGCCCGGGCCGTTGACGACGCAGCCCATGACGGCGACGCGCAGCGGCACGTTCATGCCCTCCAGGCCGGCCGTGACCTCCTCGGCGAGCTTGTAGACGTCGACCTGGGCGCGGCCGCAGGACGGGCAGGAGACGATCTCCAGGCCGCGCTGGCGCAGGCCGAGCGACTCCAGGATCTGGTTGCCGACCTTGATCTCCTCGGCCGGCGGGGCGGAGAGCGAGACCCGGATGGTGTCGCCGATGCCCTCGGCGAGCAGCGCGCCGAAGGCGACCGCGGACTTGATGGTGCCCTGGAAGGCGGGGCCGGCCTCGGTGACGCCGAGGTGCAGCGGGTAGTCGCAGGCGGCGGCGAGCTGGCGGTAGGCGTTGATCATCACGACCGGGTCGTTGTGCTTGACCGAGATCTTGATGTCGCGGAAGTCGTGCTCCTCGAACAGCGAGCACTCCCAGAGCGCGGACTCGACCAGCGCCTCCGGGGTGGCGCGGCCGTACTTCTCCAGCAGGCGCTTGTCGAGCGAGCCGGCGTTGACGCCGATCCGGATCGGCACGCCGGCGTCCTTGGCGGCCTTGGCGATCTCGCCGACCTTGTCGTCGAAGGCCTTGATGTTGCCCGGGTTGACGCGGACCGCCGCGCAGCCGGCGTCGATCGCCGCGAAGACGTACTTCGGCTGGAAGTGGATGTCGGCGATCACCGGGATCTGCGACTTCTTCGCGATGATCGGCAGCGCGTCCGCGTCGTCCTGCGAGGGGACGGCGACCCGCACGATCTGGCAGCCGGACGCGGTGAGCTCCGCGATCTGCTGCAGCGTGGCGTTGATGTCCGAGGTCACCGTCGTGGTCATGGACTGCACCGAGACGGGCGCGTCGCCGCCGACCGGCACGTTGCCGACCATGATCTGACGGGAGACCCGGCGCTTGGCGAGCGGCTTGAGCGGCAGAGACGGAATACCGAGCGAGATCGCGGTCATGTGCGCAGGGTTCCCCGGGGTTGAGGTGTGGTCGGTGCGGCCGCCGCTGGAGCGGCCGAGCCCGGACGCGCCGACGATCGCACGCCCGGGCTCCAACGGTACGGCACGCGAACGGGCGTCCGCGCACCCACCGGCCCACCGGCCTAACTGATCTTGACCGGGTTCACCAGGTCGGCCACCATCACCAGCAGCGTGAAGCCGATGAACACGCTGGCCACCACGTAGGCGACCGGCATCAGCCGGGCCACGTCGAACGGGCCGGGGTCCGGCCGGCGGAACAGCTGGGCGAACCGGCGGCGCACCGACTCCCAGACCGCGCCCGCGATGTGGCCGCCGTCCAGCGGCAGCAGCGGCAGCATGTTGAAGAGGAACAGCGAGAGGTTGATCCCGGCGAGCAGGTTGACGAAGTAGGCGACCCGCTGGCTGCCCGGGATGTCCAGGGCGAACACCTCGCCGCTGACCCGGGCCGCGCCGACCATGCCGATCGGCGAGTCGGCCTCGCGCGGGGTGCCGTCCACCACCGAGTGCCACAGGCCGGGGATCTTGCCGGGCAGCGCGGCCAGCGACTTGACGCCGTTCTCCGCCATGTCGTACATCCGGTCGAGGGACTGCCCGAAGCCCAGCTGGACCACGCCGCTGGTCGGGGTGAAGCCGAGGAAGCCGGCCCGGACCGTCTCGCCCTTGACCGGCACGCCGTCGGCGTCGTACTTCTGCACGTCGTTGACGGCGATGGTCGGGGTGAGGGTGAGCTGCCGGCCCCCGCGCTCGACCACCAGGTCGACGGTCCTGCCGGCCGACCTGCGGATGTCGCCCTGGAGCTGCTCGTAGCTGGTGATCCGGTCGCCGTCGAAGGAGACCACCTTGTCGCCCGGCTTCAGCCCGGCCTGGAAGGCGGGCGCCGCGGGGGCGTCGGCCGGGCAGGTGTCGGTCGGCCGGCCGGCCTTGACCACGCACTCCGAGACGGTGCCGATGGTGGGCACCGACATCGGGACGCCGAAGCCCATCATCACCGTCAGGAAGAGCCCGAAGGAGAGGATCAGGTTCATGAACGGCCCGGCGAACATCACGATCACGCGCTTCCACGGCTTGCGCGTGTAGAACAGCCGGCTCTCGTCGCCCTCCTTGACCTCCTCGTAGGAGGCCTCCCGGGCGTCCTCGATCATGGTCCGCCAGGGCGAGGTGGAGCGCTGGGTGATCCGCCCGTCCGCACCGGGCGGGAACATCCCGATCATCCGGATGTACCCGCCCAGCGGAACGGCCTTGAGGCCGTACTCGGTCTCGCCCTTCTTCCGCGACCAGACCGTCGGGCCGAAGCCGACCATGTACTGCGGCACCCGGATGCCGAACAGCTTGGCCGTGGAGAGGTGGCCGAGCTCGTGCCAGGCGATCGAGAAGAGCAGTCCCAGTACGAAGACCAGGATGCCGACCACCGTCATCACCGTTGCCACCGCTGCTCCTCCGTCATGCCACTCCGCTCATCCTGTCGTCGTACCGGTCGTCCGGCGCTGCCGTCCGGGCGGACCCGGATCAGCCGGCGGCCAGCTCGCGGGCCCGGGCACGCGCCCAGTCCTCCGCGTGCAGGACGTCCTCCACCGTCAGCGAAGTTCCCGCCACGGGGCTGCCGTGCTCCGCCACGACCTTCGCCACAGTGTCCACGATCCCGGTGAAGGCCAGGCGCCCGTTCAGGAAGGCCTCCACGCACTCCTCGTTGGCGGCGTTGAACACCGCCGGGGCGGTGCCGCCCAGCGTGCCGACCTCGCGGGCCAGCTCCACCGCCGGGAAGGCGTCGTTGTCCAGCGGGAAGAACTCCCAGGTCGCCGCCTTGGTCCAGTCGCAGGCCGGGGCCGCGTCCGGCACCCGGTCCGGCCAGCCCAGGCCCAGCGCGATCGGCATCCGCATGTCCGGCGGGCTCGCCTGCGCCAGGGTGGAACCGTCCGTGAACTCCACCATCGAGTGGACGACCGACTGCGGATGGACCACGACCTCGATCCGGTCGAACGGCACGTCGTACAGCAGGTGCGCCTCGATCACCTCCAGGCCCTTGTTCACCAGGGTGGCCGAGTTGATCGTGACGACCGGGCCCATCGCCCAGGTCGGGTGCGCCAGCGCGTCCGACGGGGTGACGCCCGCCAGCTCGGCCCGGCTCCGGTTGCGGAACGGGCCGCCGCTCGCGGTCACCACCAGCTTGCGGACCTCGGCCCGGGTGCCGCCCGCCAGCGCCTGGAACAGCGCGGCGTGCTCGGAGTCCACCGGCACGATCTGCCCCGGCCGGGCCACCGCCTTCACCAGCGGACCGCCGACGATCAGCGACTCCTTGTTGGCCAGCACCAGCACCCGGCCGGCCCGCAGCGCCGCCAGCGTCGGGCGCAGGCCGATCGACCCGGTGATGCCGTTCAGCACCGAGTGGCACGCCGTCCCCGCCAGCTCGGTCGCCGCGTCCGGACCGGCCAGCACGGCCGGCAGCGCCCGGCCCGCCGCCTTCGCCGCCAGCGCCTCGCGCAGCGCCGGCTCGGCCGCCGGATCGGCCACCGCCACGGTGTGCACGCCCAGCCGCAGCGCCTGCTCGGCGAGCAGTTCCACCCGGCCGCCGGCCGCCGACAGGGCCACCACCCGGAACCGGTCCGGGTTGCGCAGGACCACGTCGATGGCCTGGGTGCCGATCGAACCGGTGGAACCGAGGATCACCAGCTCCCGGGGGCCGGAGGGGGTGTTCACCTCGGGGGTGAACCGCAGCTGCGGGTGGGCGAGCGAAGTCATGCGCCCATTGTGTCCTGCCCGGCTCCCCGCCCGGCACCACGGGACCGTTCGCGGGGCGCCGCACGCGCTCCGGGGCTACCGTCGGAACCATGCGCACCGTCATCGCCGGGGGCCACGGACAGATCGCCCTGCGCCTGGAACGGCTGCTCGCCGACCGCGGCGACCGCCCCGCCGGGATCATCCGCCGCCCCGGACAGGCCGACGACCTCGTCGCCGCCGGGGCCGAACCGCTGCTGCTCGACCTGGAGACCGCCACCGCGCCCGACCTCGCCCGGCTGCTCGACGGCGCCGACGCCGTGGTGTTCGCGGCCGGCGCCGGACCGGGCAGCGGCGCCGCCCGCAAGCTCACCGTCGACCGGGACGCCGCCGTCCTGCTCGCCGACGCCGCCGAGCTGGCCGGTGTCCGCCGCTACCTCATGGTCTCCGCGACGGGCGCCGACGCCCGCGCCCGGTACCCCGCCGACGACGTCTTCGAGACCTATCTGCGGGCCAAGGGCGCCGCCGACGACGCCGTCCGGGCCCGCACCGCGCTGGACTGGACGGTGCTGCGCCCCGGCCGCCTCACCGACGGCCCCGGCACCGGCCTGGTCCGGCTCGCCCCGAGCGTGCCGCGCGGGTCCGTCGACCGGCAGGACGTCGCCGCCGTGCTCGCCGGGCTGCTGCGGGAGCCCGGCACCGCCGGGCAGACCCTGGAACTGGTGTCCGGCAACGCCACGGTGGCCGAGGCCGTCGCGGCCGTCGCCGGCCACGCCTGACCGCGCCCGGGCCCCGGGGTACGCACGAGGGCCCGGCCGCACACGGCGGCCGGGCCCTCGTCCCACGTCACTCTCAGAGGTCGAGGCCGGTCATGACCAGGACCTTCTCGACCGTGTAGTCGTCCATCGCGTACCGGACGCCCTCACGGCCGACGCCGGAGTCCTTGACGCCGCCGTACGGCATCTGGTCGGCGCGGTAGGACGGTGCGTCGCCGATGATCACACCGCCGACCTCCAGCTCCCGGTGGGCGCGGAAGGCGGTCTGCAGGTCGTGCGTGAACACACCGGCCTGCAGGCCGAACAGCGAGTCGTTGACGGCGGCGAAGGCCTCGTCCACGCCGTCCACCTTGTGCAGCGACAGGACCGGGCCGAACACCTCGGAGGTGGCCAGGATCGCGTCGGCCGGCAGCTCGGCCAGCACGGTCGGGGCGTAGGTCGCGCCCTCGCGGGTGCCGCCGGTGAGCAGCTTCGCACCCTTGGCGACCGCGTCGTCCACCCAGGACTCCACCCGCTTGGCGGCGTTCTCGTCGACCAGCGGGCCGACGTCCGTCGCGTCGTCGTTCGGGTCACCGGTGACCTGGGCCCGCACCTTGGCGACGACCTTCTCCGCCAGCGCGTCGTACACCGACGCGTCGGCGATCACCCGCTGCACCGAGATGCAGGACTGGCCGCCCTGGTAGTTGGCGAACATCGCGATCCGGGTGGCCGCCCAGTCCAGGTCCGCCTCGGAGGACCAGTCGGCGAGCACCACGGCCGCGGCGTTGCCGCCCAGCTCCAGGGTGGTGTGCTTGCGCGGCACCGAGTCCATGATCTGGTAGCCGACCTTGTCCGAACCGGTGAAGGAGATCACCGGCAGACGCGGGTCCTGCACCAGGGCCGGCATCCGGTCGTTCGGCACCGGCAGGACGCTCCAGGAGCCGGCCGGCAGGTCGGTCTCGGCCAGGATCTCGCCCAGCACCATCGCCGACAGCGGGGTCGCCGGGGCCGGCTTGAGGATGATCGGCGCGCCGACCGCGATCGCCGGGGCGATCTTGTGGGCGACCAGGTTCAGCGGGAAGTTGAAGGGGGCGATGCCCAGCACCACGCCGCGCGGGAAGCGGCGCACCACCGCGAAGCGGCCCGTGCCGCCCGGGTCGGTGTCCAGCCGCATGGTCTCGCCGTTGGTCCGGCGGGCCTCCTCGGCCGCCCAGCGGAACACCGAGACGGCGCGGCCGATCTCGCCGCGGGCCCACTTGATCGGCTTGCCGTTCTCGGCGGTGATCAGCTGGGCGAGCTCCTCGGTGCGCTCGGTCAGCCGCCGGGCCACGTGGTCCAGGGCGGCGGTGCGCACGTGCGCCGGGGTCGCGGCGAACACCGGCAGCGCGGCGACGGCGGCCTCCAGGGCCTCCTCGACCTGCGCCTCGGTGGGGATGCTCACCTTGCCGACCAGGCGGCCGTCCCAGCTGTTGTGCACCTCGAAGTCGGCGTCGCCGCTCGCCCGGCGGCCGGCCAGCCAGAAATCGTACGTGGTGGTCACCGTGGTACCGGCCCTCTCCTCGTCGTCCTCACGACCCCACGGACGTGGAGCCAGAACCGAGGGTAGGGCGGCCGGCGCGCCGATCGGATTGGACACCGAGTAGCGTTCGCCCCCGCGCTCACTCCACCGCGTCCAGCCCCTGCCGGGGCCGCCTCCCGCTCGTCCCGCTCCTCCCGCGACTCGTCACTCCTCGCCGGAGCGCAGCGCCAGCCAGAGCTCCATCCGGACGTCCGTGTCGTCCAGCGACCGCCCCAGCAGCTCCTCCACCCGCCGCATCCGGTAGCGCAGGGTGTGCCGGTGCACCCCGAGGTCGGCCGCCGCCGCGTCCCACTGCCCGTGCCGCGACAGCCACGCCCGCAGCGAGGCCACCAGATCACCGCGCGCCGTCCGGTCGTGCTCGCGCAGCGGCCGCAGCAGGCCCTCCGCGAAGGCCGTCACGGCGTCCTCGCCGAGCAGCGGCAGCAGCGAGCCCGCGCCGACCTCCTCGTGGTCCACCGAACGCCGCCCGCCGCGCAGCGCCACCGCCAGCGCCCGCTCGGCCTGCGCGTGCGCCGTCCCGGCGTCCTCCAGCGCGGCCGGCGCCGACACGCCCAGCGACAGGCCCTCGTGCTCCTCCACCGCCCCCAGGCACGCCCGGTGCACCGCACCGTTGTCCAGCGCCAGCACCAGCAGCCGCGCCCCGTGCGCGCCGTCCTCCCGCGCCACCAGCAGCTTCTCGCCGACCCGCGAGCCGGCCTGCTCGGCCCGGTCCCCCAGCTCGCCCAGTGCCTCCCCGGCCTCCGTGCCCTGGGCCGCCCCGGCCACCAGCACCCGGACGGTCCCCTCCGGCAGCCCGCCGAACAACCCCGCCGCCACCTGCCGCGCGGTCGCCACCTCACCCGCCAGCACCATCCGCAGCAGGGCCGCGCCCATCTTCTCCTCGGCCTGCCGCAGCTCCCGCGACCGCTCCAGGGTCAGCGTCAGCAGCGCCACCGCCGCGTTCAGCACGTACCGCTCGGTCGGCGTGATCCGGTCCTCGGTGCCCACCGCCAGGAACCCCCGGGCCCGCCGGTCCGCACCCAGCGACTGGACCACCACGTAGTCCTCGTCCGCCGTGTCTATCCCCGGCGCACGCCCCTGCAGCGCGGCACTCGACGGCGCCGGCCGCCGGCGCAGCCGGTCCACCTCCGCCGCCAGCCGCCCGGCCCGGCGCGCCGCCCAGTCCGGCGCCACCACCGACAGCGCCCCCGAGCCGTCGTACAGCGCCGCCCAACCGCCCAGCCGGGCCGCCAGCCGCCGCACCACCGCCGTCGTGCCGTCCTTGCCCAGCGCGGCCCGGGTCAGCTCCTCCTGCGCCTCGAAGCTGGTCGTCACCGCCTCGTACTGCTCCGCGGCCAGCGCTGCCGACACCACCTTGCTGATCGCGATGAACGGCGTCGGCTCCGGCACCCGCAGCAGCGGCAGCCCGCGCTGCGCCGCCGCGTCCACCAGCGGCTGCGGCACCTCGGTGTGCGACAGGCCCACCCCCAGCCCGAGCCCGACCACCCCCGCGTCGGCCAGCCGGTGCACGTACGCCTGCAGCTGGGCCGCGGTACGGCCCAGCTTGATCCCGGTGGTGAGCAGCAGCTCGCCACCCTCCAGGAACGGCGTCGGGTCGTCCAGCTCGCTGGTGTGCACCCAGCGAACCGGCCGCTCCAAGTGGTCCGCACCGGCGAGGACCGTCAGATGGAGCGAGGTGTTGCGGACGACGGAGGCAAGTGTGGGGGGCATGGCACCTTCGAGGGAACGACCCGACCGCGCCGCTGCGGCCGGGCGAGAGAGGGCTGGGGGTCCTGGGGGGAATCCCACTTCTCATTATGGACGCCCCGGACAACCCACACTGCCGAATCCACCTCGAAGGCGAGCTTCCTCTCCTAGTTCCTGAGATCCACCAGCAGCGGCGGCACCTGCTCCCCCGACACCGCCGTCAGCGACAGCACCGCGTGCCCGGCCGGCAGCGCGTGCGCCAGGTCCGACGGCGACCACCGCAGCCGCTCCACCTCCCGGGTGGTCACCGACTCCGTCTGGGCGGTCGTCCCCGACAGCGCCTTGCGCCCCAGCCGCCCGGCCCGCCGCACGATCCCGCCCGAGGTGTCCGGGGCCAGCGTCACCGCCGTCTCCCGCACCAGGTGGGTGCCCCAGGCCTCCGAGAACAGCCGGCCGTCCCACGGCGCGATGCCCGGGAACGCCGCCCGGCAGCCCACCGCCCCGAACAGCGGCGCCCGCAGCGCCTCCGGCAGGTCGACCAGCGTCCGCAGCAGCAGCACCACCCCGGCGTTCGCCCCGCGCAGTCGCTGCAGCCCCCGCACGATCCCGGCGTCCAGGGCCGCCGAGGCGTCGTCCACCACCAGCCCGGCGAACAGCGAACGGTCCCCGCGGGCCCCCGCGGCCTGCACGAACTGCGCCACCAACAGCCTCGACAGCATCCGCGCCGCCTCCGGGTGGCTGCGCTCCGGCAGCTTCACCCGCACCCGCAGCGGATGGTCCAGCACCCGCATCGCGAACGGCGGGCGGCCCGTGCCGTCGGTCGCGAACACCCCTTCGAAGGCCGGCCGGTCCAGCAGCGCCAGCCGGTCCGCCAGCAGCGCCCCCGGATCGTCCGCCCGGCCGCGCTGGCGCTCCCGGTGCTCCAGGTCCCGCTCGTACGAGCCCAGCCGGCCTGCCGCCCGCAGCCCCTTCACCAGCGACTCCAGCGCCTCCGGCTCCCCGGCCAGCAGCGCCCGCAGCTCACGCACCCCCGGGTAGCGGCCGAACGCGGCGTGGAACGGGCCCACCATCTGCTGCAGCGCCGTCCGCGCCGACTCGGCGCGCGCCGTCAGCTCGTCCGGCAGCAACGCCTCCGCCAGCCGCGCCGCCGCCTCGTCCGGGTCCTGCGCCGCGCCGTACAGGTCCAGCCCGTAGCGGGACGCGGCATGACCCGGGGCGATCACCACGTCGTACCAGTCGTCCGGCCCCAGGTCCGCCTCCGCCGACCCGATCACCACCGCGCACGCCGTCCCGGCCAGCGCCTGCAGGCAGAGCGCCTCCGCCACCGGCCGGGCCAGCCGCGCCGTCTTCCCCGTCCCCGCCGGGCCCACCGCCAGCAGCGAGGTGCCCAGCACCGCCGGGTCCAGCGCGAAGCCCGCCGCCCGGTGGGACTGCGGGTTCTTCGGCACGTCCTGCGCGGTGCCGAGCCGCACCTGGGCCAGCAGCAGGTCGTGCCGCTCCGCCCGCCCCGGCAGCTCGCGCGCCTCCGAGGGGTGCGCGAACGCGGCGGCGCCGCGCAGCGACACCTGCTCGACGAAGGCCGGCAGGAAGGCCCGGTCCGCCTGCGCCGACTCCCACGCCCGCTGGATCCGCACGTAGTCGACGTCCCCGACCGCCTCGCCGTCCAGCCGCCCGGCCGCGACCGCCGCCCCGCCCTGCCGCAGCACCACCCACGGATCCCGCTGCCGCACCGCCTCCGCCTGCTCCTCCACGGACGCGGGCTCCTCCTCCGTCACCGTCCGCGACAGCAGCGGCACCGCATACCGGCGCCACACCTCCGGCCACCGGCCCATCCGACCGAAGACCTTGATGACGATGGCGAGCACGATGGCGTTCACCGACAACCCCACAACGGTGACCGCAGTGGCGGAGGGATGTTCCACCCACGCCGTCAGGACGATCACGTGCAGGGCGAGCTGCGTCCCGTAGACAAAGGCGAACCACCCCACCACCGCGTTCAGCCCCGCCCGTAGGAGCAGGGGCCAGGTCGGCACCTTGGCGGCCTCGGCCCGCCCGGGGTCGAGCTGCCGGTAGCCCCGGCGGAAGACGCCCGGGGCGGCCTCCGGGCGGGGGGCGGCGACCCAGGCGGCGAGGTCGAAAGACGCGCGGGCCGGGGAGCGCGGGTGCGGCATCGGGGTGGGCGGGGTGTGTGGGGTGGCGGTGGTCCGCTCGCTGTGGCTCCGTGCCCCGTCCAGTCCCATGTACGGCCCCGCTCCCTCGCCCGCCGGCCCGACCGCCGTCGGTGCCGCCCATACCCATGCCACCGCCCCGGCGACACGCCCGCGCTCAATGTAGTGGAGCGCGGCCCGCCGGTCGTGGCGCCGAGCGCGCTGGCCGCCTCGGACAAGTCGGACGGCCCACTGCTACCGAGTGGCGCATGCCCGCCCGGAGAGCGCCGCCGTAGCCTGCGAACTACCGAGCCGAGAAGTCTGGAGAAACCCATGAGCGCCGCAACGCCGCTCCCGCAGGAGCGCCGCCTGGTCACCGCGATCCCCGGTCCGAAGTCGCAGGAGCTGCACGCCCGCAAGCTGGGTGCGGTGGCGGCCGGCGTCGGCACCACCCTGCCGGTGTACGTGTCCCGCGCCAACGGCGGTGTGCTGGAGGACGTGGACGGCAACTCGCTGATCGACTTCGGCTCCGGCATCGCCGTGACCAACGTCGGCAACAGCGCCGAGGCCGTCGTGGCGAAGACGACCGAGCAGCTGGCCGCCTTCACCCACACCTGCTTCATGGTGACCCCGTACGAGGGCTACGTGGCCGTGGCCGAGCAGCTGAACGAGCTGACCCCGGGTGACCACGAGAAGCGCACCGCGCTGTTCAACTCCGGCTCCGAGGCCGTCGAGAACGCGGTGAAGATCGCCCGCGCCTACACCAAGCGCCAGGCCGTCGTGGTGTTCGACCACGGCTACCACGGCCGCACCAACCTCACCCTGGCGCTGACGGCGAAGAACATGCCGTACAAGCAGGGCTTCGGCCCGTTCGCGCCCGAGGTCTACCGGGTGCCGGTCGCCTACCCGTACCGCTGGCTGACCGGTGCGGAGAACTGCGCCGCCGAGGCCGCCGCGCAGGCGATCGACACCATCAACAAGCAGATCGGCGCCGAGAACGTCGCCGCGATCATCATCGAGCCGATCCAGGGCGAGGGCGGCTTCATCGAGCCGGCCAAGGGCTTCCTGCCGGCGATCGTGGAGTTCGCGAAGGCCAACGGCATCGTCTTCGTCGCGGACGAGATCCAGACCGGCTTCTGCCGCACCGGCCAGTGGTTCGCCTGTGAGGACGAGGACATCGTCCCCGACCTCATCACCACCGCCAAGGGCATCGCCGGCGGTCTGCCGCTGTCCGCGCTGACCGGCCGCGCCGAGATCATGGACGCCGCGCAGACCGGTGGCCTGGGCGGCACCTACGGCGGCAACCCGGTGGCCTGCGCCGCCGCGCTGGGCGCCATCGAGACCATGAAGGAGCAGGACCTCGTCGGCAAGGCGCAGCGGATCGGCGAGATCATGCTGGGCCGCCTGCGCGCCATGCAGGAGAAGTTCGAGATCATCGGCGAGGTCCGCGGCCGCGGCGCGATGATCGCCGTCGAGCTGGTGAAGCCGGGCGGCAAGGAGCCGAACACCGAGGCCACCGCCGCCATCGCCAAGGCCTGCCACGCCGAGGGCCTGGTCGTGCTGACCGCCGGCACCTACGGCAACGTGCTGCGCTTCCTGCCGCCGCTGGTGATGCCGGAGCACCTGCTGAACGAGGGCCTGGACATCCTCGAGGGCGCGTTCGCCGCCGTCTGAGCCGGCCCGCGGCCCCGTCGCCGCACCGAAGACCCGCCGGAGGGATGTCCGGACAGCGCTGATCGGCCCGTGGGGACCTCGTCCCCACGGGCCGATCGGTTTCGAACCCGGTGTGACGCCACCGGCGCGGACGGTGAAGATGGTGTGCGGAATCGCTGAAGCTCCTCGGTCCGGCAAGGACCTTGACGTAGTGTCATCACAGATGGACAGCGAGCCCCAGCCACGGGCGGATCCGTCCGCGGCACCGCCCTCCGGGGCGGCTCCGCGTGAGGGCCGCGAGGACAACCAGGCCGTCCCGCCCGGGGCGGTGCACACCGAAAGCCGATCGACCGGCCGTCCGACCCACACCCCCCGGGGCGCACGGAGCGGCGATCATCAGGGCCGCCCCGGAGCTCTCCCCCCTGCTCCGGGGCGGCTGCCTCGCGTCCTCCTCCACCCGGCGGTGCCGGTGGTCCTGGGGGTGCTGCTGCTGGTGGCGTCCTGGCAGGTCGCGGTGGACGGGCCACTGCTGGGCGTGGACCGCTGGACCCAGCACGCCGTCCGGGAGGTCCGGCACGCACTGGACAGCACGCTGCTCGACCACGTCGGCGAGGCACTGTCCGACCTGGGCGGCGACTCGGTGGCGGTACCGGTGCTGCTGCTCGGCGCAGCGGTAGCGGCCCGGCGGGAGTTCCGGGCGGGCTTCGCGCGCTGGTGGCTGCCGCTCCCGGTGGCGGTGCTGGCGGCCGGGGCAATCCCGCTGCTGGTCGTACCGGCGAAGGCGTGGTTCGCGCGCCCCGGCCCGTCCGGGCTGCCGCTGGCGGCCGACCAGTGGGGCTGGTACCCGTCCGGCCACACCGCGACCGCCGCGCTCGGGTACGGGGTGGCGGCGCTGCTGCTCGCCCGGGCGGCGAGCCCCCGGACCCGGCGGCTGCTCGCCACCGGCGCGGCACTGCTGGTGGCCGGTGTCGGGCTCGGGCTGGTGTGGAGGGACTACCACTGGCTGCTGGACGTGGTGGCCAGCTGGTGCCTGGGCGGGCTGGTCCTGTGGGCCCTCGCCCGGTGGCCGCTCACCGGCCGCCCCGGCGCGGACGCGGGCGACGGGCCCCCGGGCGCACCCTAACCCTCGGCCGGGGCCTCCTCGTTGCGGTGGACGTGGCCGGGCTCGCCGTTGTCGCGGTGCCACTCGACGACCAGTTCGTCGCGGGTGCCGAAGCGGACCAGGTGGCGGCCGACGACGTCCTCCAGGCCGGGCAGGTTCTCGGTGGTGCCCTCGACGGCGAGCAGCAGGGCGCCGGGGGCGGCCTCCAGCGTGGCGGTGCCGGTGCCGAAGACGAGGGTGCCGTGGCCGGTCTCCTCGGACCAGTCGGCCTGGATCTTGCGGCCCATGTGGGCGGCGAGCTGCTTGGCGTAGCGGGCGGAGCGGTCGGTGGCGACGCGGGCTTCGGAGCGGGGCACGGGCCCTCCAGAGTCGGGGGAGGGGACTTAGGGTGCCCTCACTTACCTTCTACGCTAACCCAGATACTGAGCCTTGCTCAACATGTTTCCGGGCGCCTCGGGACCGGCCGATACCCTGGGTCCGACACCAGCCGAGGAGAGCCGCCCATGACCACCACGCCGACCGACGACGCGGCGAGCTCCTCCCCCGCACCGGACCCGGCACCGAACCCTGCACCGGACCCGGCGGCGGCCCCGGACACCGCCGCCGAGCTGGCCGACGCGATGACCCGGGCGATCAAGCGGATCCGCCGCCGCACCAGCGAGCGGCTGGAGCCCTACGGCATCACCCCCGGCCAGGGCCGCGCCCTGCGGGCCCTCGCGCACGCCCCCGGCTGCGAGCTCCCCGACCGCGCGATGCGGCTGAGCGACCTGGCCGACCGGCTGCACATCGCCCCCCGCTCGGCCACCACGGTGGTCGACGCCCTGGAGGAGGCGGGCCTGGTCGAGCGGGCCCCGGACCCGGCCGACCGCCGCGCCGTGCGGATCCTGCTGACCGCGGCCGGCCGCTCGGCGGTGGAGCGGATCGGACTGGTCCGGCACGAGGTCGCCCAGGAGTACTTCGGCCCGGTCAGCCCCGCCGAGCAGGAGGCGCTGCTGCGGGCGCTGCGGACCGCCGAGTCCGCGTACGCGGCGACCGCCGCACCCACCGCCCCGCCGCGCCGGACAGCGCCCCCGGACGCAGCGCGGTGACGCCGATCCCGGCGACCACCAGCACCGCGGCGACGGCGGCCCGCGGGCCGACCGATTCGCCGAGCAGCAGCCACGCCGAGGACATCCCGAACACCGGCACCAGCAGCGAGTAGGGCGCGACGGCGGTGGCGTCGTAGCTGCGCAGCAGGTAGCTCCAGGCGACGAAGCCGAACAGGGTGGAGACCAGCCCGACGTAGCCGATCGCGCCGAGGCCGGCGAGGCCGATCCCCCGCAGCGCCCGCAGGTCGGCCGCCGGGCCCTCGACCAGCAGCGAGAGACCGAGCAGCGGCAGCGGCGGCACCGCGCTGACCCAGACCATCCAGCGCAGCGCGTCCGGCGGGGCGGCCTTGCGGGTGAACACGTTGGACAGCCCCCAGGCGGCCGCGGCGAGGACGAGCAGCGCGAAGGCGCCGAGCGGGCCGCCGAGGCCCCGGTCGACGGCGATCAGGCCGATCCCGGCGAAGGCGACGGCCAGGCCGAACAGCCGCTGGCCGCCGGGCCGCTCGCCCAGCAGGACGGCGGCGAACAGCGCGGTGAAGACGGCCTGCCCCTGGAGCACCAGGGAGGAGAGGCCGGCCGGCATTCCGGCGTGCATGCCGAGGAAGAGCAGCCCGAACTTGACCACCCCGAGCACCACGCCGACCGCGAGCACCCACCGCCAGGCGACCTTCGGCGGGCCGACCAGGAAGACCGCCGGAACGGCGACCACGGCGAACCGCAGCGCGCAGAACAGCAGCGGGGGGAAGTTCTCCAGGCCGACGTGGATGAGGACGAAGTTGAGGCCCCAGACGGCGGCCACCAGCACGGCCAGGGCGATGTGACGCGGACTCATGCCGCCGGTGGTGCCGCCGCCGGGGGCGGCCTGCGGGGATGGGCTCATGGGACGAGGATGGCCGCCGGGCACCGTGTAGCACCAGCGATGAATGCTAAGGGCAACGCTTTAGCATGGCTTCATGATGGATCTGGGGCGCCTGCGGGCGCTGCACGCGGTGGCGGTGCACGGTTCGGTCGGCGGGGCGGCCTCGGCCCTCGGCTTCACGCCGTCCGCTGTCTCCCAGCAGATCGCCAAGCTGGAGCGGGAGACCAGGACGGTGCTGCTGGAGCGCCAGGGCCGCGGGGTGGTGCTGACCGACGCGGCGCGCGAGCTGGCCGCCACCGCGCAGACGGTGCTGGGCCTGGTGGAGCGGGCCGCGGTGCGGCTGGAGGAGCAGCGCGGCCAGGCGGTCGGACGGCTGCTGGTGGCCGCCTTCGCGACCGGGGCGCGCGGGCTGATGCCGGGGGTGCTGGCCGAGCTGCGCGAACGCTGTCCGGACCTGGACGTGCGGCTGCTGGAGTGCGACCCGTACCCGGCGGCCGACCTGGTGGCCCGCGGCGAGGTCGACCTGGCGCTCGTCCAGGACTGGCCGACGGTGCCGCTGCCGGTCCAGGACGGCCTGTCCCGGCTGGATCTCGGCGAGGACCCGGTGGACCTGCTGCTGCCGGCCGGCCACCCGCTGGCCGGGCTGGCGGTGGTCCCGGAGGATCGGCTGCGCGGGCAGCGGTGGACCAGTGTGCCGCCGGGCAACATCTGCCACGACTGGCTGGTCCGCACGCTGCGCGAGGCCGGCGAGGAGCCGGACGTGTGCTACCAGGTCGGCGAGTTCGAGACGCAGATCGCGCTGATCGGGGCGGGTCTGGGCGTCGGGCTGGTGCCGCGGCTGGGCCGGGGCGCGCTGCCGCCGGGGGTGGTCGCCCGGCCGGTGGTGCCGGAACCGGCCCGGCGGGTGTTCGCGCTCTGGCGTTCCCAGGCCTCGCGGCGCCCGGCGATCACCGAGGCGCTGACCGCGCTGCGGGAGCACTGGGACGCCCGGAACGCCTGACCCGGCCGGACCGGGACCGGACGCCGCGGGCGACGTGAGCAACTGCGGGCACCCCGGCGTCAGCCGGCGAGGCCGATCACCAGCCACATGAAGCCCACCCCGCCGAGGGTGCAGAGCAGCGTGGTCCGCGAGGGGTGCGGGCTGTGCGCCTCGGGCAGGATGTCGGAGGTCGCCAGGTAGAGCAGGAACCCGGCGAAGAACCCCAGGTAGAGGCCGAGCAGGTGCTCGGAGATGGTGAACAGCAGGGTGATCGCGGCGCCGGTGACCGGCGCGAGCGCGTCCGCCGCGAGCAGGGTCAGCGCCCGCCGCCTGTTGTTCCCGTAGAGCCGGGTGATCGTGTACGTGTTGAAGCCGTCGGCGAAGTCGTGCGCGACCACGGCGATCGCCACCACCGTCCCGACCGTCGTCCCGGCCTGGAAGGCCGCGCCGATCGCGAAGCCGTCCATGACGCTGTGGCCGACCAGGGCGAGGGCGGCGGTCAGGCCGACGCCCTGGTGGCCGTCGACACCGGACCGGGCCCGGCCGTGGTCGTGCCCGTGGGCCTGCGCGGACCGCTGGCCGTGGGTGTGCTCGGCGTACTCCGCCTCGTGGCCGCGGTGGATGGCCACCGCGCGCTCGACGATGTGGATGGCCAGGAACCCGGCCGCGAACATCAGCAGCGCCTGCGGCACCCCGTGGACCTCCTCGGGGGCCTGGTGCAGCGCCTCCGGGAGGAGGTCGAAGGCGACGACCCCGAGCATCAGCCCGGCGGCGAATCCCAGCACCAGGTGGCGGCGGTCCCCGGTGCGCTGCGCGACCCAGCCGCCGATCAGCGTCATCAGGAAGGCTCCCGCGGCGACCAGCACCGCGGTCACCGTTCCTCCCCCGTGACGGGCCGTCTGTCCACGCGTCTCCCCGTGTTCCGCCGTCGCCGGGCCGGGCGCCGGGCCGGGCGCCGGCCGCTGCCGGACGGCCGTGCCCTTCAGCGTCGGGCAGCCCGCGCACCGGCGCCCGCCGGACGGGCCGTCGGGGTGAGCCGACGGCCCGGCGCTGCCCGGTACCGGCGTCCGGCGCCCCGGTTCAGCGCCCGGCGGCGAGCGGCAGACCGAGGTGGGTGCGCGCCAGCTCGCGCACGCCGTCCCCGTCGACCAGGTGGATGTGCCGGTGTCCGTCCTCGGCGGTCAGGTCGAGCGCCCCGTCGGTGAAGTGGCCGGTGGTCAGCCGCAGGCCGCGCTCGGCGGACTCCTCGCGGACCGCCTCCGCGAGCGTGCGGATCTCCTCCTCCCCCACCGCTCCGGCGCCCCGCGAGGCCCAGACGACCCAGCGGCCGGGCAGCGCGCTGCCGGCCGGCCCCTCACCGGTGGCGACCAGCCCGGCCTGGCCGCGCAGCCGCACGCTCCACTGGCCGAGCCCGCCCCGGGTGAGCAGCTCACGGACCAGCTGGGCGAACTCGTTCGCCGACAGGTCCGGCGCGGCCGGGACGGTGGCCGACGCCTGCGCGGCCGGCTCGACGCCCGCCCACCCGTACGGGTCGGGGCTGACGGCGGCGCCGAGCTGGCGCAGCCGGACCAGCGCCTCGTCCTGTTCGGCGTCCGCGTAGACGCCCTCGCCGTCCGGCTCCTCGTCGGGGTCGGCGGGCGGCAGCAGCCTGGTGCGGGCCAGCGCGTCGCGGTCCGCGTCCACGCTCACCAGGCAGAGCGGCTCCGCCCCGCCGGGCCCGCGCAGCCAGCCGTTGAGCACCACCCCGGCGAGGATCTCGTCGGTGTCGACGGCGTCGGCGGCCTGCAGGGCGCGCAGCGCCAGCCGGGCGACCAGGCGCAGGTAGTCGGCGGCCCGGTCGGCCGGCGGGCGCGGCACCGGGAGGGCCTCGCCGTCCGGGCCGAGCCGGTAGCCGGTCAGCGAGGGCACCACGTCGAGGGCGGGCAGGTCGAGGTCGAGCACGGCGGTGCGGGTCAGCGGCCGGTAGACGGCCCGGCAGGGCGCCGGCAGGTCCTGGGTACGGGTCTCGGCGGCGGCGAGGGCCCGTTCCAGCAGCGACTCGACGGCGGCCGGTTCGGCCTGCCGGTAGGCGCGGCGGCACTCCTCCAGGGACTCGTTGTACTCGCGCACCGCGCGCGCCCGGGCCTGTTCGGCCTCGTCGTGGGCGCGCCGGGACTCGTCGGCGACCGGGTCGACGGCGTCGGCCTGCCGGGTGCGCCATTCGCGCAGGGCGCGCTGGTGGGCGAGCCGGGCCTGGGCCAGCTCGCGCTGGTAGCCGGAGTCGAGCAGCCGGCGGGACGGGGCCTCGTCGGGATCGGCGGCGGGGGGCTGCTCGGGGGCGAAGTCCTCCCAGCGGGGCTCCGGGTCGTCGGTGCCGGCCGCCGCGGCCGGCCCGTCGGCCGGGTAGGGGCGCGGCTCGTAGCGGCGCAGCTGGCTCTCGAAGTCCATGGCCGAGACGGGCAGCGCGGCCCGCCGGAGCAGGTCGGCCAGCCGCTCCTGCTCGGCCTGGACGGTCTGCGTGCGGTGGTGGGTGAGCGCGGCGGCCCGGGGGCGGTCGGCAACCCGGCGGCCACCCCGACGCCCGCCCCCTCCCGGCCCTTGTCCACCGACCGGGCGCACCGGTCAGCCAA
>NZ_JBHYUU010000124.1:25199-26188 GCF_042749955.1 Kitasatospora sp. NPDC059462
CGGGGCGCCCCCCTCGCCGGTGGGGGTCTTCTGGTGGGGGGGGGGGGTGGGGGTGCGGGGGTGGGCGGGGGGGGGCCCCGCCCCCCCGGCCCCCCCCCCCACGCCCGGCGGACCGTCGGGTGACGGGCCGTCCGGGGAGGCGTCCGGGGCACCGGCGGGCCGGCCGGACGGGTCGTCGTCGTCCGGCTCGACCCCGAGGTCACGGAAGACCGAGGCCAGGAAGCCCGGCTGGGGGGCCGTGACAGCACCGTCGGACTGGCCGTCTGCTGAGTACTGCATCGGTGGTCGTTCCCCCAGGCTCGTCCGGCGGCTGCCCGGGGGCGGTCGGCAACCCGTCGGCCACCCCGAGGCCCGCCCCCTCCCGGACATTGTCCACCGAACGGGCGCACCGGTCAGCCAAGCCTCTCAGTTGGTCTTGGTGTTGGTCAGGTGCAGCCCGATGTAGCCGACATAGATCCGGCCACTGCCCGAACAGTCGTCGAGGTAGTGCAACCGGGGTGCGGTGCGGCCGCCGCCGATCCGCAGATGCGCACCCATGAACGCGCGCCGGGAGGCGTCCACGCACTCCGGTACCGGGAGCATCCGCTCCCGTTTCCACTTGGCGTGGCTGTGCACCGTCCGGGACTCGCCGCGCACCGCCTTGCGGGGCGGGAAGCGGTGGCAGCCGACCGGCGTCCGCTCGCACCACTGCTTGAAGTCGCCGCCCGCCTGGCCGCGCACGGCCGCCTCGGCGTACTCCTGGAGCGCGGTGAGGCCGTCCCAGGTGAGCCGGGCCCAGCCGCCGCCGGCGCAGCGCAGTTCGTCGAGGGCGAGCGCGGCCTTCTGGTCGCCGGTGAAGGTGAGCAGCGGGAACTCCCCGAGCCGGGCCATCAGTTCGGTGAAGGTCAGCGGGACGCCGCCGCGGCCGCCGGACGGCCCGGCGCGCCGCCACCCCGGGGTCGAAGTTGGTGCCCTTGGCCCGGCCCTCCGCCATCACGCCGGAGATGTCC
>NZ_JBHYUU010000125.1:0-26024 GCF_042749955.1 Kitasatospora sp. NPDC059462
GCACCCCCCCGGGCCGGGCCCCGCGCCGGGTCGCGGCGCCCCCGGCGGGCCGCCCGGAAGAGGGCTGGCCAACGGGACGTCAGTGGCACGTGATATGCAGTGCATCATCCGATTGGCCGTTTCGAGGCCATACGAACGATGCCGACGGCCGTGCCGGTCGACGAGGTCTCAGGGGGGCCGCACCATGTCCATTTTCCGCCGCCTGGCCGGGCGGAAGCCTCCGCGTTCGCTGCCCCCCGTGCTGGACCTCTCGCACGGCGACGAGGAGCTG
Source organism: Kitasatospora sp. NPDC059462 (assembly GCF_042749955.1). Taxonomy (NCBI): domain Bacteria; kingdom Bacillati; phylum Actinomycetota; class Actinomycetes; order Kitasatosporales; family Streptomycetaceae; genus Kitasatospora; species Kitasatospora sp. NPDC059462. The sequence goes on from NZ_JBHYUU010000125.1 coordinate 272, forward strand.
CGCCGGCTGCGCGCCCTCGCCGACGCCGGCGACTGGGCCGCGCTGCGCCCCGCCCTCGCCGCCGTCCCCGACCAGGCCGAGCTGACCTGGCTGCTCAACCGCGTCTCCGACGTCGAGGGCACCGAGGAGTGGCTCGCCAAGGCCGTCGCGGAGCGGCCCGAGGACACCCTCGCGCTGCTGCTCTCCGGCGCCCGGCAGATCTCCTGGGCCTGGGAGGCCCGCACCGGCGCCCGCGCCAAGCACGTCACCGAGGACCAGTGGCAGCTGTTCGGCGAGCGGCTGGAGACCGCCGAGGAGCAGCTGCTGGAGGTGGCCGAGCGCGAGCCCGGCCGGCTCGCCCCCTGGTACTTCCTCCAGGTCGCCGCGCGCGGCGCCTCGCTCGGCCGCACCGTCGCCACCACCCGCTTCGAGGCCGCGCTGCGCCGCGACCCGGAGCACCTCGGCTCCCACCAGCAGCGCCTGCAGCAGCTCTGCGCCAAGTGGGGCGGCTCCCACGAGCAGATGCACGCCTTCGCCCGCACCGCGATGCTCGGCGCGCCGGAGGGCAGCCCGCTCGGCGAACTGGTCGCCATCGCGCACCTGGAGCACTGGCTCGACCTGCCGGACGGCGAGGACCACGCCTACCTGACCGGCCCGGCCGTGCGCTCCTCGCTGCGCGAGGCGGCCCTGCGCTCCGTCCTGCACCCGGCCTACCGGCGCCGGCGCGACTGGCGGTCCACCCACAACACCTTCGCGATGGTCCTCTCGCTCGCCGACGAGCGCGAGCTGGCCCACGCGGTGTTCGCCACCCTCGACGACGTCGCCACCGAATGGCCCTGGTACTACCTGGGCGGCGACGAGGCCGGGAACTACCAGGTCCACCGCGACCGCTGCGCCCCGCGCTGAGCGGTCCACCGGCCCGCCCCGCGGCCCCCCGAAGCCCGACACACCCCTTGCGATCGAAAGAGCCACCGGTGTCCCCATCCGAGAACCCGACGAGCGCGCACACCTTCCAGGTCGACCTGCGCGGCCTGGTCGACCTGCTCTCCCACCACCTCTACTCCAGCCCCCGGGTCTACCTGCGCGAACTGCTGCAGAACGCGGTCGACGCGATCTCCGCCCGGCAGGCCCTCGACCCGGCCGCGCCCGCCGCCATCACGGTCCGCGCCGACGGCGACCTCACGGTCACCGACACCGGCATCGGCCTGACCGAGCAGGACGTCCACACCTTCCTCGCCACCATCGGCCGCAGCTCCAAGCGGGACGCCGACGGCGGGATCGACGGCGCCGGGCTCGCCCGCGCCCGCGGCGACTTCATCGGCCAGTTCGGCATCGGCCTGCTCGCCTGCTTCGTGGTCGCCGACGAGATCACCGTCGTCACCCGCTCCGCCGCCACCCCCGACGCCCCCGTCATCGAGTGGCGCGGCAGCTCCGACGGCCGCTACACCATCCGCACCCTGCCCGCCGACGCCAAGCCCGAGCCCGGCACCACCGTGCGCCTCGCGCCGCGCTCCGACGCCGCCGAGTGGACCCGCGCCGACCGCGTGCTGAGCCTCGCCCGGGACTTCGGCAGCCTGCTGCGCCACGAGGTCACCGTGGTCGACGGCCGCGGTGACGCCACCCTCGTCAACCGCACGCCGCCGTGGGCCGCGCAGCACGGCTCCCCGCTGGCCCGCCGCGAGGCGCTGGCCGCGTACTGCCGCTCCACCTTCGAGTTCGCCCCGCTCGACACCATCGAGCTGGACCTGCCGCTGGTCGGCCTGCGCGGCGTGGCCTACGTGCTGCCCGAGGCCGTGCCGCCGTCGCGCCGGGCCGGCCACCGGGTGCACCTCAAGGGCATGCTGCTCTCCGACCACGCCGACGAACTCCTGCCCGACTGGGCGTTCTTCGTCCGCTGCGTGGTCGACACCGACGGCCTGCGGCCCACCGCCAGCCGCGAGGGCCTGTACGCCGACGAGACGCTCGCCGCCGTCCGTGACGCGCTCGGCGCCCGGATCCGGGACTGGCTCACCGGCCTGTCCGCCAGCGACCCGGCGCTGCTCCACCGGTTCCTTTCGGTGCACCACCTCGCCGTCAAGCAACTCGCTCGCTACGACGACGAGTTGCTGCGGATGCTGCTGCCCTGGCTGCCGTTCGAGACCACCGACGGAAACGTCACCCTGGACGAGTTCGCCCGCACCCACCCGGTGGTGCTGGTCACCCGGACCGTCGAGGAGTTCCGCCAGGTCGCCCCGATCGCCGGCGCCGCCGGGCTCGGCGTCGTCAACGGCGGCTACACCTACGACCGCGACCTCGTGCACCGGCTGCCCGAGATCCGCCCCGGCGCGTCCGTCGCCGACCTCGACCCGAGCACCGTCACCGCGCACCTCGACACCGTCGACCCGGCCGCCGAACTCGCCGCCTCGGCCTTCCTCGCCACCGCCCGCGAGGTGGTCGGCCGCTTCGACTGCGACGTTGCCCTGCGCAGCTTCCACCCGACCAGCGCGCCCGCACTGCTGCTCGACAACCGGGAGGCCCGGCACGAGCGCACCCGCGCCCAACTCGCCGACGAGGCCGACGGGCTGTGGGCCGACATCCTCGGCTCGCTGCGCGCCGAGGTGCCCCGCGCGCAGCTCGTCCTCAACCACCTCAACCCGCTGGTCCGGCGGGCGGCCTCGATCGGTGACCGCGAACTCGCCGTCACCGCCGTGGAGACGCTCTACGGGCAGGCCGTGCTGCTCACCCGCCGGCCGCTCACCTCCAGCGAGAGCGCGCTGCTCAACCGCTCGTTCATCAGCCTGCTCGACCATGCGATGCTCGGGCACGAGGCGGCGTCCGGCGGTACCGGTGGCGGCGCCGGCAGCAACGGCAGCGGTGGCACCGGCGGCACCGGCGGCGCCGGTTCGAAGGAGGCGTGATGCTGAGCAGCATCGACGCGGTGATGACCGCGCTGCGCGAGAACGACGCCCGCCCCTACGGACGGCAGCGGACCGTCACTGCCGAGGAACTCGTCGACGCCGCCGAGCAGTTCGACGACACCGCGGTCCGCGCCATGGCCCTGCTCGAACTGATGGAGGCCTACGAGTACGACGGCGAGCGGAGCAAGTCCCCGGTCGTCTTCGCCCGCGTCCTCAAGCTCTGGGACAAGGACCCGGAGGGCTTCGGCGAATGGTCGCAGCAGCAGGTGTTCTGGCGCTTCAAGTGGGTCTCCACCTCGCTGATGGGCACCCCCGACGTGCCGCTGGCCGCGATCCGCCGCTGGCACGAGGAGATGCGCAGCCGCTACCGCGCCGCCGAGCACGGCCTCCAGCCGTACTACGCCCAGCGCTTCCACCTCGCCGCGCACATCGGCGAGGACGTCCAGGACGCCTACGAGCTGTGGGCCGGCCGGCCGCGCACCGAGCTGAGCGACTGCCACGCCTGCGAGATCCGCGCCCGCGCCGTCCACCACCTGCGCCGGGGCGACGACGCGACGGCGCTGGACGTCTGGCGGCCGGTGCTCGACGGCGAGGCCACCTGCGCGGAGGAGCCCTACGTCAGCCACGCCCAGGCGCTGCTGCCGCTGCTGCGCCAGGGCCGGCTGGACGAGGCCCGCTCCAGCCACCTGGTCGGCTACCGCTTCGCGCGCGGCAAGAGCGGGCTGGCCCGTTCGGTCGGCCTGCACATCGAGTTCTGCGCGCTGTCGGGCAACGAGCCGCGCGGCCTGGAGCTGCTCGCCGAGAACCGTGACCTGTTCGGCGTCACCGGCGACCCGGTCAGCCTGCTCGACTTCCTGACCTGCGTCGAGGTGCTGATCGCCGGCCTCGCCCGGGCCGGGCACGGCGAGCTGGCCGTCAGCGGCCCGCCCGGCAGCGGGTGGACCGTGGACACCCTGCTCGCGCACGTGCGCCGCGAGGCGGACGCGCTGGCCGCCCGCTTCGACGCCCGCAACGGCACCGACGCGGTCGGCGCCCGGCGGCGCGAGCGGCTGGCCGCCCGTCCGCTGCTGGCCGAGCCGCTCGCGCTCGGCGTGCGGGCCGCGGCCGCGCCGGAGCTGGCGGCCGTCCCGGTCGTCCCGGCGGTTCCGGCCCGGGAGGTGGAGCCGGAGCCGGAGGACTTCACCGCGCTGGTGCTGCGCGCCCGTGAGCTGCGGCTGCTCGGCCATCCGGACGCGGACCGGCTCTGGAAGGTGATCGACGACCGGTTCGCCGCCGCCGGGGGATCGGTCGAGGACGCCTCCGAGGCCTCCTCCGAGGACGCCTCCGAGGAGGCCGGCGGCGGGCCGGAGGGGCTGCTCGACGCGTCGGCCGGGTCGCTCGGGCAGCTGCGGGCCGAGCTCGCCGAGCGGCGGGCGCACGAGGCGCTCGACCGCGCCGACTGGGAGGAGGGCGCCGCCCAACTGCTCGCCGCCGGAGGCCTGTTCAAGCGCGACGGGCTGCCCGGCCGGGCGCTTGCGGCCCGGACCAGGGCGCTGGTCGCCGAACTCGTCCGGGACGACGACGGGGAGGGGGAGGGCGGGGCCGCCGGTCCGGCCATCGACTGGCCGGCCCTGGACGCCGCGCTGGCCCGCGCCGAGCAGCTGGCCGCCACCGGGGCCGCCGGCGGCGCGCCGGGCATCTCGGACGACGACTACCTGATCGTCCTCCAGTGCCGCGCCTACGCCGCCCACCAGCAGCTGGTCCGGGCGCTGTCCGAGCCGCCGGAACAGCCGCCCGCCGAACTGGCCGCGCGCTTCGCCGCCACCGTCACCGCCTACCGCGAGGCGGCCGCCGCGCGCGGCTCCGTGCGGCGGCTGTCCGTCGCCCGCCAGTACGCCGCGGACGCCGCCGCCCGGCAGGGCCGGACCGTCGAGGCAGCGGCGGAACTGCGCGTCGTCATCGCCGAGTTGGAGCAGGGCGGGCAGCCCTGGCACACCCCTCGGGCGTACGGCCTGCTGGGGCAGGCGCTGCTGCAGGAGGGCGAGCGGGCCGAGGCCGTCGAGGTGCTGCACCGCGCCCTGGCGGCGGCCGCCCGCTGGGCCGACGAGTCGTACCCGTTCGCCGCCACCTACCTGATGGCCGGGCACGCCAGTGCCCACCTCGGGGACACCGGCGGCGCGATCCGGGCGCTCTCCGAGGCGGCCTCCCGGTTCGACCGCATGGGCCCGGAGGGCGTCGAGGACGCGGCCCGGACCAGGCTGCAGCTCGCCGACCTGCTGACCGGGGCCGACCGGACCGCCGACGCGGTGGCCGTGCTGGAGTCCGTGCTGGCCGACGCGGCCGTGGCTCCGGGGGCCGGCGCCCTGGACGAGCGGCTGCTCGCCCAGGCCCGGCTGGACCTGGCGCGTGGCCTGTTCGCGCTGGACGAGGACCGCGACGCCGCCGAGGAGTACCTGCGGCTCGCCGCCGTCCTGGAGGGCTGGACCGAGGACCTCCACCTGCGCACCATGGTCGCCTCGGAGGCGGCCGTGGCGCTGGTCCACGCCGACCGCTGGGAGGCCGCGCACGCCGCCCGCGCCCGGGCGCTGGCCGCCCACGAGCAGTGGCCGCAGCCCGGCCCGGTGTCCGCGATGCTGCGGCAGTTCGCCCGGATGACCGCGCAGAAGGACGGCCCGGACGGCGTGGAGCCGGCGCTCGCCCGGCTGGCGGAGGCGGACGCCGTGCGCGAGCGGCTGGAGCGCGAGGAGCCCGGGGCCGAGACCTGGTACCCGCGCGCCGCCGTCCACTACGAGCGGGCCCGGGTGTACGCGGTCGGCGGCCGCTACGAGGAGGCGCTGGCCGAGGCCGAGCGGGCGATCGCCGGCTACGAGGAGGGCGGCGAGCAGGCCGAGACCCCGCGCGCCGAGGCCGTCCGGCTGGCCGCGCTGATCGAGGGCACCGACCTGGGCCGCGTCGCGGCGGCCCGGGAGCGGCTCACCGTCGCCGTCGAGCGCTGCCGGGCGCACGGCATGGAGGAGGCGGCGTCGATCCTCGCCGAGCTGCGCGAGCGCCTGGCGGAGTGACGCCCGCGCGCCCGGGCCGCGACCGGCGCGGCCCGGGCGCCCCCGGCCGTACGGCCGGGCGCGTCCGTACGGCCGGGCGGGGGCGGTTCAGCAGGGGCCGTCGTCCGACCAGACGCCCCACTGGCCGCTGGAGCCCGGATTCTCGTTCAGGGTCCACCACTTGGCGTGGTACTTGTGGCCCTGGTAGGAGACCTTGGTGCCGCCGACGTACACCGTGCCCGCGTTCCACGGCGGGTCCGCGCAGACGCCCGGGCTGGTCGGGGGCGTGCTGGGCGGGGTGGTCGGCGGGGTGGTGGGTGGCGTGGTCGGCGGAGTCGCTCCGGCGAACCGCACCGTGAACTTGGTGAAGTCCCAGTCGTTCTGCGCCACGCTGGAGCAGGAGCCGGAGAGCCCCGGGTCGACCGGGCCCGGGCACTGGCGGTCCCGGTTGACCGACCAGTAGGTGTAGCGGGCCATCCGGTGCGCCAGCGCGAAGTCCAGCACCGTCTGGAAGTCCGCCTGCCGGAAGTACTCGGCGACGTCGGTGCGGCCGTTCATCTGCGACACGCCCTCGTGGGCGTAGGCCTCCGCCTCCGACCAGCCGAAGGTGGTGCGCAGGATCTGGTTGAAGTTCACCAGGGCCGAGGTCTGCGCCGCGGCGCCGTTGAAGCCGCCGTCGAACGGCATGATGGAGAAGTTGTCGGGCGTGAAGCCCTGCGCCTTGGCCTCGTTGAGCATCTGCTGCCCGAACCAGCCGGTGCCGGCGGCGGTGCCGGCCGTGGTGACCGAGATGTACAGCCCCGGATTGTCGTGCTGGAGGATGCGGGCCGCGCCGATCTCGTTGCGGATCGCGGCCGTGTTCTCGTACTCCGGCTCCTCCAGGTCGAAGTCGAGCGCCTTCAACTGGTACCGGTCGACGACCTTCTGGTACGCCGCCGCGGTCGCCTCCGGCGTGCCGCAGGTCTGGCCGAGTTTGGTGCCGCCGTAGCCGCCGATGGAGACCGACACGTCCCCGCCCTTGGCGCGGACGGTCTGGATCACGGCCGGCATGGTGGTGTCGGTGTCGATCGGGGACGTCCCGCCCCAGGCCGGGACGCAGCCGCCCTTGGCCAGGATGAAGGCGAGCTGGAAGGCCTTCTGACCGGTGGCGTCCATCACCGTGGAGACGTCCGGCGGGCTGTTGTCCTCGGGCATCAGGTACGGCGCGGAGGCGTACCAGTTGCTGCCGATGCCACCGGCCGCGCCACCGGGGGCGGCCGTGGCGGCCGTGGTGGTCGTCGCGCTCGCGGCGACGGCCACCAGCCCGCCCGCCACCAGCCCGAGCACCCCGGCCAGCGCGGCGGCGACGCGACGGCGGGGCGGGTGCGCCGGTGGTTCCGGCTGTGGGGGAAGTGCACGTTCCATCGGGGTCAACCTCTCCAGGAAACGGCGGAGTCCGGCCCGCCCGCGCCGATGTGGGGGCGGCGCGCCGGGTCCGGCGGAACCCCGCGCCGGGGCCGGGCCGCCACGAGGTCGTCACTGGTATAGACCTGCCCCCGGCGACCGTCAACCGCCCCCACCACAGCTCCGCGTGCGATCCGCCACACCCCACGATCCGGGCGCGGCGGGCGGCGGGGCCGGCCTCCTGGGGTGCCGGTGATGCCGTCAGAGGAGGTGGTGGAGGTCGGCTTCGGTGGGCGGGGTGAGGTGGAGGGGATGGGGGGCGCCGTCGATCCGGCAGGTGAGGGCGGTGGGCGGGGTCGCGTGGGGGGTGCTGAGGAGGGCGTGGACGGCGGAGAGTGCGGCGGCGGGGTCGGTGTACCGCACGCGGCCGGCGGTTCGGTGCGGGGCGATTCGCAGGGCCAGGGGCTCGCCGGTCGGGCGTCGGAGCAGGCAGCGGGTGGGGGAGAGGATGACGGCGGCCGTCCGGCAGGCCGGGTGGCCGGCGAGCGCCTCGGCGGTCCAGTCGGCGGCCGTCCGGTACTCCTGGTGCCGGGGCGCGTCCGGTCGCGGCGCGCCGTTCGCCCGGCGGTAGAGCAGCGCCGCGCTCCGCGTCTCGTGGAGCCCGGCGCGGCCGTACTCGGCGGCCAGGTGGTGGTGGGGCAGGTCCGTCCACGGCGGGAGCCGGTCGACGTCGACGACGGGGCCGTCGGCCGTCCGGCAGGACCGGGCCCGGACGGCGAAGGCCGCCGGGGTGCTGGGCGTCCCGGGCGGGGAGGCCAGCGGGCGCGGCTGCGTGGGCCACGGCGGAGGGACCAGGCCGAGCAGCTTGTACAGCTCCGGGCCGAGTGTCGCCAGGGCCTCCCCGGGCAGGGCGAACGCCGCCTCGGCGAAGCGGCGGGTGCCGGTGGTGGGCCGCGCGGCGAGCACGGCCGCCGCGTCGTCGCCGGACGGGTCCAGCCGGGGTGCGGCGGCGAGCAGCCGGGCCATCGGGCTGCCGGGAACCAGCTCCGCGCCGCCGTCGCAGACCGCGACCACGGGCCGGTCGAGCGCCGCCGCGTAGAGCGCGGTCGAGCCGTGGTCGGTGACCACCGTGTCGCCCGCCACCAGCAGCGCCGCCCACTCCTCGTGGGGGCCGGCCAGCACCAGCCCCGCGTCCAGGGCCGGCCGCAGTCGCCGGGCCAGGTCGAAGGAACCGCTCCGGCTGTACTCGTTGGGGTGCACGACCATCGCCAACTGGTAGGCGTCGTGGGGGAGTCGGGCGGAGAGGCGGGTGGGCAGGTCCGGGTGCCGGGCGAGCAGCGACTCCGGCCCCCAGGTGGAGGAGAGCACGACGAGCCGGCGCGGTCCGGTGCCGAGCGCCGCCCGGAACGCCTCGCGCCGGTCCAGCGAGGCGAGGATGCGGTCGAGCGTCGGATCGCCCGCGACCACCGCCGCCGCCCCGGCCGCCGGGCACTGCGCGGCGAGCCGGGTCACCTGGTCGGGGTGGGCGAGGGCGTGGAGGTCGGCGACCGGGCGCTCGTCGGCGGTGAGCAGGAACGCAGGGTCGAGCCCGGACGGGAGGTGCGGCGACCCCTCGTCGGGGAGCGCCTTGTTGAACCCGGCGCCGTGCGGGAGCAGGGCCTTGGGGCCCCGCAGTGCCGTCAACTCGCCCTTGGGGCTGGCCGCGAGGATCAGGTCGTGGCGGCGGGCCAGCGCCTCCGGCCAGGACAGGCAGCGCGCGCCGGACGAGTCGACGGCGGCGAGCGCGTCGGCGTCGAAGGCGGAGCCGGGGACGAGGGTGAAGCGGCAGCGGACCCGGGCGTCGCCGTCGAAGACGGGCAGCAGGTCCAGCAGCCGGTGCAGCGCGGCCGCCGACCGGACGGCGAACAGGACGCCGAGCGGGGCGGCGGCCGCCGGCCGGTCGCCGGCCGACTCGTGGGCGATCACCGTCCGACGCCCCGTCGAGCCGCAGCGGGTGGCTGCTCGGGGGAACCGGGGCGGCCGGGCGTTGGCGCGGGCAGAGCGGGGACGGCGGGGACGGCGGTCGGCGGGTCGGCGCGGCCTGGGGTGGGGGTGGGGTGGGTGGCGTGCAGTGTTGTCAGGAGGCCGGTCACGGTGGGGGTCCAGGGGCGGCCGGAGGGGCCGGTGAGGGTCAGGGTGCGGTGGGTGGGCGGGTGGATGGGGACGAGGACGCAGTCCGGCGGGAGCATGGGTTGGGCCAGTGCCGGGATCGCCGACACGCCCACGCCCGCGTGCACCATGCCGATCAGCGTGTTGAGGTCCCGGATCCGGTGGCGCGGGGCGAAGCGGACGCCCGCCCGGCGGTAGGCGTCCCGGATGTGCCGCTCGCAGCCGCCCTCGGAGAGCAGGAAGTCGTCGTCCTCCAGGTCGGCCACGTCGACGGCCGGTTCGCCCGCGAGCGGGTGGTCGCGGCGCAGCAGCACGTGCATCGAGTCCGCGCCGAGCGCGACCGCCCCCGGCGGCACCGGGTCCGCGTCCACCAGGACCGCCGCGTCCACCGTGCCGGCCTCCAGCCAGACGCCCAGTTCGTGGTCCTCGCCCTCGAACACCCGGACGGTCAGCCGGGGGTGTGCGGCCCGCCAGTCGCGCAGCAGCCCGGGCAGCAGCCCCTGGCAGACGGTGGTCGGCGCGGCCAGCCGGACGGTACCGGTCAGGCCGCCCGAGTGGTGGGCGGCGATGGTCCGGACGGCGGCGGCGGAGGCGACCGCCGTGCGGGCGTGCGGCAGGATCCGCTCGCCGAGCGGCGTCGGCCGGGCCGGGACGCTGCGGTGCAGCACCGGAGCGCCGAGCACCCGCTCCAGGGCGGCGACCGCGTGCGAGACCGCCGACTGGCTCACGCCCAGTTCGGCCGCCGCCGCCCCGAAGCCGCCCGCGTCCGCCACCGCGACCAGCGCCCTGAGCTGGGCGAGGTTCACCTCCGACGTCATGAGACCTCCTCATCCGTGCCGCACCGTCACTTGTTGGACTCATGGTCGGCCGACCGGTCACCCTCTGTCCATCGACGAGCGATGCGGTGCGAGCGGGAAAGGCGGGTGGCCGGTGATGGGACGGCGCTGGTGGCCGGGGTTCGTGGTCCTGTCGGCGATCTGGGGGTCGAGCTTCGCCCTGATCAAGGTGGCGGTGGACGCGGGGGTGCCTCCGGTGTGGGTGGCGGCGTGGCGCTGTCTGCTCGGCGCGGGCGCGCTCTGGGCGGTCCTCGCCGCCCGCCGCGAGTCCGCCCCGCGCGACCTCGCCACCTGGGGCCACTGCGCGCTGGTCGCGCTGCTGCTGAACGCGGTGCCGTTCGTGCTCGTCTCCTACGGCGAGACCCGGGTCAGCTCGGTGCTCGCCGGGGTGGTGAACGCGACCACCCCGCTGTTCACCCTGCTGTTCGCGCTGGTCGTGGTGCCGGGGGAGGCGCGCCCGGGGCGGCGCCGGATCGCCGGGCTCGCCCTCGGTTTCGCCGGGGTGCTCACCCTGCTGGGCGTCTGGCACGGCTTCGGCTCCGCGTCCGGGACCGGGGTGCTGGCCGGCGGCCTCGCCTGTCTGGCGGCGACCTGCTGCTACGGCGCCGGCTTCGCCTACCTGCGCCGCCACCTCTCCACCCGGCCGCACTCGGCGGCCGCCCTGTCCGCCGCCCAGATCACCTGCGCCGCCGTCGAACTCGCCGTCGCCGCCCCGGTCGCCGCCGGCGTCCCGCGCTGGCCCGGCGCCGGGGCCGCCGCCGCGCTGCTGGTGCTCGGCGCGCTCGGCACCGGCATCGCCTACGTCCTCAACCTCGACCTGGTCCGCACCGCCGGCACGGCCGTGGCCGCCGCCGTCACCTACGCCACCCCGCTCTGGTCGACGGCGCTCGGAGCGCTGCTGCTCGCCGAACCCGTCGGGTGGAACACCCTGGTCGGCGGCCTCGCGGTGATCGCCGCCGTCGCGCTCACCCGGCAGCCGCCCGCCGCGCCCGGTGACGGGGCGCGGGCCGGCCGCCGGGGCCGGAGGGAGCGTCAGCCGGTCGGTTAGGGTGGGCCGATGGGCACGGGGTGGGAGGCGGACGGGGGAGCCGACGCGGCGGGCGCGGCCGGTGCGCCGCCGACCTCGCCCACCGTCGCCGTCCGGGCCGCGCTGCGCGCCCGCCCGCTGCGCTTCCCGTTCACCCGCGACGCACTGCGCTGCTGGGTCTACCTGGTCGGCGGTGCGCCGCTCGGGCTGCTGGTGGCCGTCCTGCTGGCCGTCCTCGCCGTGCTCGGCCTCGGGCTCGCGGTCGTCGGCGTCGGTCTGCCGCTGCTCCTGGCGCTCGCCCTGTCCGGCCTGCCGGTCGGCGCCCTGGAACGCCGCCGGCTCCGGCTCGTGGAACCCCTGCCGGTGCCCGACCCGCACCGCCCGCTGCCCGGGGCCGGCCGCCGCGCGCGGCTGCGGACCCGGCTGCGCGAGCGCGCGACCTGGCGCGAACTGGCCCACACCCTGCTCGTCGGCCCGCCGCTCACCGCCGCCGGGTTCGGCCTGATCGCCCTGCTGGTGTTCTCCGGGGCCCTGGTCGTCAGCCCCGTCGTGGTCTGGGCGATGGCCCCGGAGAGCGTCATGCTGATCCCCGGCCACGCCGTCCCGGGACCGCTGCACGCCCTGCCCGCCACCGCCGTCGGCCTGGCCGGGCTGTTCCTCGGCGGCTACGCCGCGGCGCTGCTCACCACCGTCCACGTCCGGCTGGCCCGGCTGCTGCTCGGCCCCCGCGAGGAGGGCCTCGGGCGCCAGGTCCTCGAACTGACCCGCTCCCGGGCCCGGCTGGTCGACGCCTTCGAGGCCGAGCGCCGCCGCATCGAACGCGATCTGCACGACGGCGCCCAGCAGCAGCTCGTCGCCCTCACCATGACCCTCGGCCTCGCCGCCCACGAGCTGCGCGGGCGCGCCGCCGCCCCGGGCGCGGGCGGCGGCGGTGGAAGTGGCGGTGGCGGTGGCGGCCCGGTCCCGGACGCCGCCGGGGACCCGGTGCTCGACCTGGTCGACCGGGCGCGCGGCGAGGCCCGGCAGGCGTTGGAGCAACTGCGCGGCCTGGTCCGCGGCATCCACCCCCAGGTGCTCACCGACCACGGACTGGCCGCCGCCGTCACCGAGGTCGCGCTGCGCCACCCGGTCCCCGTCGAGGTCGACCTCGACCTGCCCGGACGGCTGCCCGGCCCGGTCGAGTCCACCGCCTACTTCACCGTCACCGAGGCGCTCACCAACGCCGCCAAGCACAGCGGCGCCACCGCCGTCACCGTCCACGGGCGGGTCGAGGGCGACCGGCTGGTGCTCCAGGTGACCGACGACGGCCGCGGCGGGGCCGACCCGGCCGCCGGGGCGGGGCTCCAGGGACTGGCCGACCGGGTGGCGATCCTGAGAGGACGACTGATGGTGACGAGTCCGACCGGCGGGCCGACCAGGCTCCGGCTGGAGGTGCCGTGCTCCGGCTAGTCATCGCCGAGGACGCCGTGCTGCTCCGGGCCGGGCTGGTCGAACTGCTCACCCGGGGCGGCCACCGGGTGGTCGCGGCCGTCGGGGACGCGGACGCCCTCGCCGCCGCCGTGGACGCGGACCGGCCGGACGTCGTCGTCACCGACGTCCGGATGCCGCCCGGCTTCCGGGACGAGGGGCTGCGCGCCGCCCTCGACCTGCGCGGGCGCCACCCCGGCCTGCCCGTTCTCGTCCTCTCCCAGTACGTGGCCACCCCGTACGCGACCCGGTTGCTCGGCGCGGCGGGCGCCCAGCGGGCCGGGCTCGGCTACCTGCTGAAGGACCGGGTCGGCGAGGTGTCCGAGTTCCTGGACGCGCTGCGCCGGGTGGCGGCCGGGGAGACGGTGATCGACCCGGAGGTGGTCCGGGTGCTGCTGCGGCAGCAGTCCGCCGACCGTCCGATCGCCCGGCTCACCCCGCGCGAGCGCGAGGTGCTGGGGCTGATGGCGGAGGGCCTCAACAACCAGACGGTCGGCGCCCGGCTGAGCATCACCGAGGCGTCCGTGGTGAAGCACTGCGGGAACATCTTCATGAAGCTCGACCTCGACCCGGTGGAGGGCAACCGCCGGGTCCTCGCCGTACTCGCCCACCTCGCCGACCTGCGCGGCGAGTAGCCGGGACGCCGGGGGCGGCACGGCACGGCGTGGCCCGGCGCGGTCCGGCACGGCACGGCCCGGCTGTCGGTGCCGGGGCCTACGGTGCCGCCATGACGGACTTCGTACTCGTGGCGGGTGCCTGGCTCGGTGCGTGGGCCTGGGACGAGGTGGTCCCCGGCCTGCGCGCCGCCGGGCACGGCGTCCACCCGCTGACCCTCACCGGCCTCGCCGAACGGCGCGGTGAACCCGCCGGGCAGCAGACCCACGTCCAGGACGTCGTCGACCTCGTGACGGCGCGCGACCTGCGCGAGGTGGTCCTGGTCGGGCACAGCTACTCCGGCATCCCGGTCGGGCAGGCCGCGGAGCGGATCGGGGACCGGCTCGCCCGGCTCGTCCTGGTCGACGGGAACGTCCCGGTCGACGGGCAGGCCTTCGTCGACGCCGGGCCGTGGGGCGTCGCCGTCGCCGAGGCGATCGGTGCCAACGACGGCTTCTGGCCGCCGCCCGCCGCCGCCGACTTCGCGGGCCAGGGTCTGACCGGCGAGCAGATCGCCCGGCTCGTCGCCGGCTCCACCCCGCACCCCGGCGACACCCTCACCCAGCCCGCCGCCCTGGCCGGCCGACTCGCGGCCCTCCCCGCGACCTACCTCACCTGCCTCCTCGACAGCCCCGAACCCCCGCCCGCCGTCGCCGCCCTCGTCCGTGACGCCGGCTGGCACCACGCCACCCTGGACACCGGGCACTGGCCGATGTTCTCCCGACCCGCCGACCTCGCCGAGGCCCTGTTGGCCGCTGCCGCCCGCTGATCGCCGCCTCCCGGCACGCCCCGCCGCCGGCCCCGGCCGAGCGCTGCCGAGCGCTGCCACGCGCCGGGCGGTGGGCGCCGGGCGCCGGGGCAGGGCGTGAATGGCGCGGTGGTGCGAAAAAGTGATATCACTTTGCCATCGGATGCCGATGCTCGCCGAAGGAGTCGCCCCCATGACCACGCAGCGTTTCCCCGTCGAGGGCGGCCTCGCCCTGGACCTCCCGGCCCCCGCGGTCACCGAACGGACGATCACCGGGCGGGCCGGCCTGCCGATGCTCGGCGCGAGCCTGTTCGGCCTGATCGCCGGAGTCGGGGCCGCCGTCGCGGGTGGCGTCCAACTGTCCGACGGCGGCAAGGGGCTGGGGATCGCGCTGCTGGTCGCCGGGTCACTGCTGGCGCTCGCCTCGCTGCTGGCGACCTTCGGCCTGACGGTGGTCTCGCCCGGTGAGGCCCGGGTCGTCCAGTTGCTCGGGCGCTACCGGGGCACCGTCCGCGACGCCGGCCTGACCTGGCTGAACCCGTTCACCACCCGGCAGCAGATCTCCACCCGGATCCGCAACCACGAGACCGAGACCACCAAGGTCAACGACGCGGACGGCAACCCGATCGAGATGGCCGCCGTGGTGGTCTGGCAGGTCGAGGACACCGCGATGGCGGTGTTCGAGGTGGACGACTACGCCGACTTCGTCGCCATCCAGACCGAGACGGCCGTGCGGCACATCGCCACCAGCTACCCCTACGACGCCCACCAGGAGGGGCAGTTGTCGCTGCGCGACGGTGCGGAGGAGGTCGCCCGCAAGCTCTCCGCGGAGATCGCCGCCCGGGTCGCCTCGGCGGGTGTGCGCGTCGTGGAATCCCGGATCACCCGGCTCGCGTATGCTCCGGAGGTCGCGCAGGTGATGCTCCAGCGCCAGCAGGCCGGGGCCGTGGTCGCGGCACGCCGGCTGATCGTCGAGGGCGCCGTCGGCATGGTCGAGGAGGCACTGGACCGGCTCGCCGAACGCGATGTCGTGGACCTGGACGAGGAGCGGAAGGCCGCCATGGTGAGCAACCTCCTGGTGGTGCTCTGCGGCGACCGCGGCACCCAGCCCGTCGTGAACACGGGCTCCCTCTACCAGTAAGGCGAGGCCTTGGCGACGGAACGGAAGAAGCTCCTGTTGCGGCTGGACCCTTCAGTTCACGACGCGCTCGCCCGTTGGGCCGCGGACGACCTGCGCAGCACCAACGCACAGATCGAGTTCCTGCTCCGCCGGGCCCTCGCCGACGCGGGCCGGATGCCCGGCGGGGCCGCCCGGATCCCCCGCCGCGGCCGTCCGCCCAAGCAGGACCCGGGCCCGGACGCCGCCCCCGCCCCCGGGGGCCCGGCCGGGGGCGGGGAGCCCGCGGAGCAGGGCGGTCCCGGCCGGGACTGACGGCGGAGGCCGGGACTGACCGCCGGGGCCGGGGGCCGGGGGGACGGCGAGGCGCCGCCGGGGGGCGTCAATGGCGTCAACGGCCTCAACGGCGGCTGGGGGTGCCGCTCTCCGCGAGCAGGGCGGTCAGGCGGTCGGCGGTGGTGTCCCAGGACCACGCGGTGCGCACCCAGTCGCGGCCGGCGGTGGCCATCCGGGCGCGGTCGGGAGCCGGGGCCCGGAGGATGCGGGTGATCGCGGCGGCGACGGCGGACGGGTCGCGGCCGTCGACGACGCTGCCGTTGACGCCGTCGAGGACGGCGTCCGGGGCGCCGCCGGAGCGGCCGACGACGACGGGCAGTCCGGCGGCGGCCGCCTCCAGGAAGACGATGCCGAGGCCCTCGGCCTCCAGGCCGGCCCGGCGGGTGCGGCAGGGCATCGCGAAGACGTCGGCGTCGGCGTAGGCGGCCGGGGTGTCGGCGTGGTCGCGGCCACCGGCGAAGCGGACCGAGCCGGGGGCGGTGAGCCGGCGGGCGAGGTCCCGCAGACGGCGTTCGTCCGGGCCCCGGCCGACCAGGACCAGGACGGCGCCCGGCGCGCTGCGCCGGATCAGCGGGAGCGCCCGTATCAGGGTGTCCTGGCCCTTGCGGGGGACGAGCCGCGCCACGCAGAGGATCACCGGTGCCTGCGGGTCGGCCTCCCGGGCCCGGGGGCGGGGGCGGAACAGATCGGTGTCGACGCCGGGGACCAGGCGTTCGAGGCGGGCCGAGGGGCCGAGCGCGGGGGCGATCCGGTCGCGGGTGTGGGCGCCGAGGTAGGTGACGACGTCGACGCTGTCGCCGATCCGCCGCAGCAGGCGCCGGGCCAGGGGGGTGCGGGCCCACCAGATCTCGTGGCCGTGCGTGGTGGCGACGGTCCGTCGGATGCCGGGGGCCTGCCGCCGCAGTGCCGGGGTCATCGCGGCGAGCGGGGCGGCGGCGCCGAACCAGACCCGGTCGCAGCCGTGGGCCCGGGCGAGTTCGGCGGCCCGGCGGGTCACCCGGGGGGTGGGGAGCAGCATCCTCGACCGGTCGCGGACCACCGGGAAGGGGAGTGCGGCGTCATGGCGGGCGGCGCCGGGCTCGTCGGAGGTGTAGACGACGACCTCCTCGGCGGGCAGCCGGGTGGCCACGGCGTGGACGAAGGTCTCGATGCCGCCCTGCCGGGGCGGGAAGTCATTGGTGACGATCAGCGTGCCGGTCATGGGGCGGGGACCACCTGGGGTGTGCGGGGGCGGGGGAGGGCGGCCGGGGCGGACCGCGGGAGGCAGCGGCCCGGCTCCTGCGGCCCTCGCGGGAGCTGCGGAGGCCGGGTGAGGCGGGTGAGACGGGGGAGGCGGGGGAGCAGGGCCAGCACGGCGGGCAGCGCGAGGTAGCCGTAGCGGCCGGCGGGGGCGAGCAGGAACGCCAGGGCGAGGCCGAGGGCGAGCCGGTCGGCGGCGGCGACGGCGTCCCGGGGCGGGTGCCGCACGAGGGACGCGGCGACGGCGAGCCCGGCGAGCAGCAGCAGGGCGAGTGCCGTGCACCAGCCGCCGGGGCCGAGGTCGGCGAGGAGCCGGCCGGGCAGCGGACTGCTCGCCGGGGTGGGCAGCTCGCCGCGACCGGTCGGGAACGCGAACACCTGCTCCATCAGAGGCCCCGGCGCGCGCAGTGCGCAGGGCAGGACGAGCACGGCCGTGCCGGCGGCGGCGGTGACCAACGCCCGCAGGGCCGGCCGCCGCCCGGCGGTGGCGGCGAGCAGGGCGACGACCACCGCGACCGCGGGCCAGGCCGTCCACTTGAGCGCGCAGGCCAGCGCGAGGGCCGACCCGGCGGCGACCGGGCGGGCCCGGCCGGC
Organism: Kitasatospora sp. NPDC059462; assembly: GCF_042749955.1. Lineage (NCBI taxonomy): Bacteria > Bacillati > Actinomycetota > Actinomycetes > Kitasatosporales > Streptomycetaceae > Kitasatospora > Kitasatospora sp. NPDC059462. The sequence continues at coordinate 17,717 of NZ_JBHYUU010000125.1, forward strand.
CAGGGCGAGCGCGAGCACGCAGAGGCCGGTCAGCGGCAGGTCGACCCCGCTGACGCAGAGCGGCAGCGCGACCAGCGGCGAGGCGACGAGCGTGGCCACCGCGCGTACGGGCACGTTCGGGCTGCCCCCGGCCGCGCGCACGGCGTGTGCGGGCGCGTGTGCGGCCACGGCCACGGTGGCGTGCCGCGGCGGCCGGCCGGCGGCGGCCAGGCAGCCGAGGAACACGGCGGCGCACCACAGCCGGGCGTCACCGAGCAGCCGGGTCGGCCACCCGTCCGCGCCGCCCGGCAAGGCGCCGGGCAGGGCGTCGAGGAGGGCGTGCGGCAGCCCGAACAGTGCCATCCCGGGCAGGTAGGGGGTGTACTCGGCGACCGTCCGAGGCTCCGTCAGGTACGGCGTCCCGTACCGGAGCACCAGCTCACCCGACCGTTCGATGACGGCGACCTCGCTCTGCCCCTGCCCGGCCGCGACCAGGACGAGCAGCGGGACGAGGACCGCGCCGGCCAGCGCGACCGCCACCGATCCGGCGCGCGCCCACCGCTGCGGCAGGGTGAGCACGGCGACCGCCGCCGCCAGGTACCCGGCGGCCGCGAGCAGCCCCCAACTCCGGTGCGGTCCCAGCCCGGAGGCGAGCGGGAACGCCCCCGCCCACCCGGCCGCGGCCAGCCACCCGCCGCACCACAGCGCCCTCCGCCCGCCGGGTGGGCGGGGCGGACCGGAGGAACCCGGTGGACGGGGGACGCGGTGGACACGGCCGGACCGGGGCGGAAGGCCGCGACGGGAGGTGGCCCCAGGACGGGGGACGGCGCCGGGAGCGGACGGACGTGGGGGACGGATGCGGTGAATCAGCACCACTTCATTGCAGCGGCGCAGGTCGGCGAGGTCATGACGGTCAGGTCGAGTCCTCCGGTCGGGTTTCCCCTACCACCGGGCGGGCGGCCGGGGCGGCCCGCGCGTCCGGAGGAACGCGTCGTGGGTGCGGTCGCGGTGCATCGAAGTGGGCCCCTCCTCGTCGATCGGCTGTCCGAACAAGGGAATTCGTATCCGATCTCACGTTCGGTGTCCACCGAATTACATTCGGTGCCGGTTGCTCGCTATCGTGGACCGCGTGGTGAGGTCCTGGGATGCGGCGGTCGGGCGGGCGCAGGAACGGTTGGCGACCGCGCCCGGAGTGCGGGCGGCGGGGGCGGACGAAGGGCGCGGATTCGCGCTCTGGGATCTCGCCTCCTGGGCCGAGGGGGAGTTGGGCGAGCGCGTCGACCCGGGGGCGATCGGCCCGGCCGGGGAGCGCCGGCTGCGCGAGCGCCTCGGCGAGTGCGGCCGCGAGTGGCCCGGCGGCGAGCTGTACCGCCGCCGGTACTGGCTGCTGGACGGCGGCGCCGACGCGGCGCGGGCCGAGCCCGTCGGCACCGTCGCCGTCGACAACTGGACCAGGGGGCCGGGCCAGTTGGCCGTCTCCTCGCTCTACCTCCGCCCCTCGGCGCGCGGCCGCGGTCTGGCGGCGGCGGCCCTCGACCAGGTCTACCGCGCCGCCACCGCCGAGGGCCTGCCCGGCTACCGGCTGGAGGCGCGCTGGACCTGGCAGCACGCCGTCCGCTACTACCTGCGCCGCGGCCTGTGGGTGGTCTCCTGGAAGCACGCCATCGGCTTCGCCCGGGTCCACCGGCTCCCGCCCTACCGCGTCCAGGAGGAGGACGGCCGCCTGGTGCTGCTGGTCGCCGACCGCCCGTCCCCCGGGACCTGCGGGCCCGCCGAACCCGACGGGCCCGGCTGGACGCCGTTGCTCGCCGCCGGGAGCGAGCGGGGCCGGCTGCGTCTGGACGAGACCGCCGCCTACCGGCAGGCCGACGGCTGGGTGCACGACTACGCCCGCTCGACGCTCGCGCTGCACCTCGCGCTCGCCGGCCGCCCGCTGGTGCGCGGTCCCCAGTGGTGGGCGGAGGCCTGGCGCTGGGCGGACATCGGCGAACCGGAGGGGCTCGCCCACCGGATCGGCCGGTTCGAGGAGTCCGCCCGCGCCCGGGGCCGGACGGTGGCCGCCCCCGACCGCCCCCCGGCCTCCACGGGCGTGCCCCGGCCGGCGGAGGAGCCCCGCCCGAACGCGCCCGCCCCGCCGCCCGCCGGATGAGGCGCAGGACACGGCCCACTGAGGCGCACGACACGGCCTACCCACCCGCCGCGCCGGGCAGGCTCCGCCGGACGCACGCGTCGACACCGCCCGCAGGAACCCGAGTTGAGGAGCCCGCCATGCCCCCCAGGCCCGCCGTGTACGAGTCCGTCCTCGACGCGATCGGCGGAACACCGCTGTTCCGCCTCGCCCGGCTCGGCGCCGGTCTCGCCGCCCCGGTCTACGCGAAGGCCGAGTTCCTCAGCATCGGCGGCAGCGTCAAGGACCGCGCCGCGCTGTCGATGGTGCTCGCCGCCGAGCGGGACGGCCTGCTGGCCCCCGGCGGCACGATCGTGGAGGCGACCTCGGGCAACACCGGCATCGGCCTGGCCATCGTCGGCCGCCAGCGTGGGTACCGGGTGATCGCGGGCGTGGCCGACCGGGCCGCGCCGGAGAAGTCGGACATCCTGCGCGCGTACGGCGCGGAGGTGGTGCTCGCGCCGACCGCCGTGCCGCTGGAGGATCCGGCGCACCTGTTCAACGTCGTCCGCCGGCTCACCGAGGAGATCCCCGGGGCCTGGCTCGCCGACCAGTACGACAACCAGGCCAATCCCGACGCCCACATCCGGACCACCGGCCCCGAGATCTGGGAGCAGACCGGCGGCCGGGTGACCCACTTCGTCGCGGGCGTCGGCACCGGAGGCACCATCACCGGCACCGGCCACCACCTGAAGGAGGTCTCCGGCGGCCGGGTCACGGTGATCGGCGCCGACCCCGAGAGCTCGGTCTACGGCGGCGGGGACGGCAGCCCGTACTACGTCGAGAGCATCGGCCACTTCATCCACCCCGACACCGTCGAGGACCGCTGGCCGCAGGCCTACCGGAAGGACGTCGCGGACGCCTTCGAGCGGATCCCGGACCGCGAGTCGCTGCTGACGGCGCGCCGGCTCGCCCGGGAGGAGGGCATCCTGGCCGGGCCGTCGTCCGGTACGGCGGTGGCGGCCGCGCTGCGGGTGGCGCGCCGGCTGGGGCCGGAGGACCTGGTCGTGGTGCTGCTGCCGGACTCGGGCCGTTCCTACCTCTCCAAGGTGCACAGCGACGCCTGGATGCGGCAGTGGGGCTTCCTGGAGGAGGAGGGCGGGGGGACCACGGCGGACGGCGTCCCGGGGCCGGCCGGGTCGGCGGGCCTGCGGCCGCTGCTCGACGGCGCCGGCCCGCTGGTCACGGTCGACGCCGGCACGACCGTCGGCGAGGCGGTGCGGAGGCTGCACGGCGTGCCGGGCGGCGTCGCCCCGGCGGTGCTCGCGCGGGCGGCGCGCCCGTACGGGGTGAGCGCGGCGGAGGTGGTCGGCGCGGTGTCCCGGGAGGTGCTGGCGGCGGCGCTCGCGGACGGTTCCGCCGAACCGGACGCCCCGCTGGGCGCCCTGCTCGGACCGGCGCTCCCGGCGGTGGGCGTCGGGCAGTCGGTGACGGAGGCCCGTGCGGCGCTCGGGGCGGCGCACCCGGGCGTGCTGGTGCTGGTGGACGGCCGGGCCGCCGGGGTGCTGCCGCGGCCGGCCCTCACCGCGTAGGCCCGGCGCCCGCCACCCCGGGCGCCCCGCGCGGCTCCGGCGCCCGCCACCCCGGGCGCCCCGCGCGGCCTCCCGGCGCCCTGGGAGACTCGACGCCATGGCAGAGATCGAGATCGACGGCGCCCCCGCCGACCCCGCCCGGCTGGCGGCCCTGGGCCTGCTCAACTACGGGCACTTCACCACCCTGCGCGCCGAGGCCGGCCGCACCCGGGGCCTCGCGCTGCACCTGGACCGGCTGGTCCGGGACTGCCGCACGGTGTTCGGCGCCGAGCTGGACCGGGCGGAGGTCCGCGCCCGGATCCGCCGGGCCCTGCCCGCCGACGGCGCGCCGGTGATCGTCCGGGTCACCGTGTTCGACCCGGCGCTCGGCCTGGAGCGCCCCTCCGCGCCCGCCGTGCCGCACCTGCTCGTCACCACCCGCCCGGCGCCCGCCGCCGCGCCCGGACCGCTGCGGGTGCGCACCACCGCGTACCGGCGCGAGCTGCCGGAGGTGAAGCACGTCGGCCTGTTCGGCCTGCTGCACCAGCGGCGGCTCGCCCAGCTCGCCGGCTACGACGACGCGCTGCTGCTCGACGGGGCGGGCCGCGTCACCGAGGGCGCCACCTGGAACCTCGCCCTGTACGACGGTGACGCGCTGGTCTGGCCGGACGCCGCCGCGCTGCCCGGCGTCACCGCCGCCCTGCTCGCCGGAGCCCACCGCGGCCCGCAGCGGCGCGAGCCGGTCGCCGCGGACGGCGTCGGCCGCTTCGTCGCCGCCGTCGCCGTCAACGCGGGCGTCGGGGTGCGCCCGCTCGCCGCGATCGACGGCACCGCGCTCGACCCGGCGCACCCGGTCGTCGCCGCCCTGCGCGCCGCCTACGAGGGGGTCGAGCCGGAGCCGATCTGAGCCGGAGCCGATCTGAAGCGGAGCCGATCTGAACCGGGGGCGCCCGGCCGGGAACGCGCGCCCTGGCGCCACCCGGAGAGCGGACGGGGGGATAACCCCACCCCCGTTCCGGCAGCGGACCGGATGGTCCGCCGCACCGCGTCTTCCTAGCCTGGAACACGTCGACGATCAGCGACGATCCACGAAGGAAGGCCCCCGCATGGCACCCCGCCGTTCCCGCCCCCAGCCCGAGCCGACCGGGCGCCCCGCCGCCCACGCCGCGATCGAGCTGCGCGGTGTCCGGCGCAGCTACGGCCGGGGCGGCGAGACCGTGCACGCCCTGCGCGGCATCGACCTGGTGCTCGACAGCGGCACCTTCACCGCCGTGATGGGACCGTCGGGCTCCGGCAAGAGCACCTTCCTGCAGTGCGCGGCCGGCCTGGACCGCCCGACCGGGGGCGAGGTCCACCTGGGCGGCGAGGAGATCACCCGGCTGAGCGAGGACCGGCTCACCAAGCTGCGCCGCAACCGGATCGGCTTCGTCTTCCAGTCCTTCAACCTGCTGCCCTCGCTGACGGTGCTGCAGAACGTGCTGCTCCCGCAGCGCCTCGCCGGGGAGCGCCAGGACCGCGCCCGGGCGAAGGAACTGCTCGCCCAGGTCGGCCTCGCGGACCACGGCCGCAGGCGCCCCGGGGAGCTGTCGGGCGGTCAGCAGCAGCGCGTGGCGATCGCCCGTGCGCTGATCACCGCCCCGGACGTGCTGTTCGCTGACGAGCCGACCGGCGCGCTGGACACCACGACCGCCCACGAGGTGCTGGGCCTGCTGCGGCGCGTGGTGGACACCATGGGCGCCACCGTCGTCATGGTGACCCACGACCCGGTGGCCGCCTCGTTCGCCGACCGGGTGGTCTTCCTGGCCGACGGCGCGCTCGCCGACGAGCTGTACCACCCGGACCCGCAGACGATCGCCGACCGGATGGTCCGTCTGACCGCGCGCCGGCTGGGGGCGGCGGCATGAGCAACGGACTCGCCCGGGCCTCGGTGCGCTTCCGCCCGGCGTCCTTCGTCGGCACCTTCGTCGCCCTGCTGTTCGGCGCCGCCGTGATCATGGGCTGCGGCACGCTGCTGCAGACCGGCATCACCGCCTCGGTGCCGTCGGTGCGCTACGGCGAGGCGCCGGTCGTGGTGGCCGCCGACCCGAACGTCACCATCACCTACAAGACGAACGACGACTCCGACACCCACGAGCAGCCGCTCTCCGAGCGGGCCCGGGTGGACGCGGGGCTGGTGGCCAGGATCGCCGCACAGCCCGGCGTCGCCGCCGCCCGCCCGGACACCGCCTTCCCGCTGCAGACCGCGACGCCGACCGCGGCGCCGGGCGCGGCGTCGAACGCGCCGCAGGGCCCCGCCAACCCGCTCACCGGCCCGCTCACCGGCCGGGGCTTCGCCGCCCTCGGCATCGCCGGCCCGCAGGACAAGCTGGTCGAGGGCCGCGCCCCCGGCGCGGGGGAGGTCGTGCTGGACGCTGACACGGCGCGCGCGGCCCACCTCGCGCCGGGCGCCACCGTGGCGCTGACCGCCCCCGGCGGCACCGGCACCTACCGGATCTCCGGCCTCGCCGCCGCCCAGCAGGCGGGCCCCACCGCCTGGTTCGCCGACGACCGGGCCGACCGCCTCTCCGGCCACCCCGGCCGGGTCGACGCCATCGCCGTCCAGCCCCGCGAGGGCGTGGACCGCAAGGCCCTGACCGCGCAGGTGAAGCAGGCCGTCGGCGGCGCCGCCGAGGTGCTGAGCGGCAAGGGCCGAGGCGTCGTCGAGCAGCCCCTGCTGAACGAGGCGAGGGTGATGCTGATCGCGATCGGCGGCTCCTTCGGCGGCACCGCCACCATGACCGCCGTGTTCGTGGTGATCTCCACCGTCGCCCTGGCCACCGGTCAGCGCTCCCGGGAGTTCGCCCTGCTGCGCGCCGTCGGCGCCACCCCGCGCCAGATCCGCCGCACCATCGCCACCGAGGCGATGCTGGTCGCGCCGCTCGCCGCCGCGCTCGGCATCCTGCCCGGTGTGGGCCTGGCCCGCTGGTGGTTCGACGGGATGGTGGAGCGCGGCGTCGTCCCGGCGGACGTCGAGCTGTCAGTCGGCCCGCTGCCGATGCTGGTCGCCGTCGCGGCGTGCACCCTCGCCGCCCTGACCGCGGGCTTCTTCGCCGCCCGCCGCCCCTCGAAGATGCGGGCGAGCCAGGCGCTCGGCGCGGCCGCCGTCGAACCCGCCCGGCTGGGCGTCGTCCGCACCCTCCTGGGCGTGGTCTTCACGGCCGGCGGCGTGGTGCTGGCCGCGGTCGCCGCCACGCTGGACGGCGAGAACGCCGCCAACACCGCGCTCGGCGTGGTGATGTGCTTCCTGGTCGCGGTCGCCCTGCTGGGCCCCTGGGTGGCCCGGGCCGCGGCCTGGGTGCTCGGCCTGCCGCTGCGGGCGGGCGGTGCGCCCGGCTCGCTGGCGGCCGACAACACCCGTGCCAACGCCCGCCGGCTGGCCTCCGCGATCACGCCGATCGTGATGGTCACCGCCTTCTGCGGCACCCTGCTGTTCATGCAGAGCACCATCCGGCACGAGACCGGCGAGCAGGTGCGCACCGGCATCACCGCCGACCACGTGCTCGGCTCCACCGGCCCCGGCCTGCCCGTCGCCGTCCCCGGCGCGGCCGGCGCGCCCGCCACGGCCGGCGTCGTCGAGCAGGCGGCCAAGGTGCCCGGGGTGGACGCGGCCGTCGGCGTGCTGCGCACCGGCGTCGTCTACCGGACCGGCGACCAGCTGCTCTCCGCCACCGCGCTCGGCATCACCGGCGACCCGTCCCGGCTGCCCAAGGTGCTCGACCTCGGGGTGCGCTCCGGCTCGCTGGACGGCCTGGGCCGTGCCACCGACACCGTCGCGCTCTCCACCGACCTGGCCTCGGCGCTGGGCGTCGAGGTCGGCGAGCACGTCCCGTTCTGGCTCGGTGACGGCACGGCGGCGAAGCCGCTGGTGGTCGCCACCTACGAGCGCGGACTCGGCTTCGGCCAGGTGCTGCTGCCCCGGGCGGCGGTCGCGGAGCACGTCACCGCCGCCTTCGACAGTCAGGTGCTGGTCGCGGACGCCCCCGGCGCCGACCGGGCCGCGGTCGCCGCGGGCCTGTCCGGCCTCGGTGTTCCCGGTCTGACGGTGACCGACCGCGCGGGCTTCGCGGCGCAGTCCGACAAGTCGCAGGAGATGGGCTCCTGGGCGAACACGGTGATGGCCGGTGTGCTGGGCGGGTTCGCCGCCGTCACGGCCGCCAACACCCTCGTCATGACGGTGCTGGACCGGCGCCGCGAGGTGGCGCTGCTCCGGCTGGCCGGCACCACCCGGCGGCAGGTGCGCCACATGATGCGCTGGGAGGCGCTGCTGGTGGCCGCGGCCGGTCTGGGCGTGGGCTCGGTGATCGCCTGGCTCACGCTGGTGCCGATCACCCGGGGCATCACCGGCGCGACGCCCTACGTTCCGGTCGGGACGGCGCTGCCGCTGGCCGCCGGTGCGGTGGTGCTCTGCCTGGCCGCGACGGCCCTGCCGGCCCGGGCCCTGTTGGGGTCCAGCCCGGTCGCCGCGAGCGGCGGGAAGCAGTAGCGGGGGCGGACCTTCGGACCGGGCCCCGGGGGCGCCGGGGGGCGCCGGGGGGGGGGCCGCGGGGGCGGGGCCCCCCGCCCCCCCCGCGCCCCCCCCCCCCCCCCCCGCCGGGGGGCCCCCGCCCCCCCC
>NZ_JBHYUU010000126.1:0-16477 GCF_042749955.1 Kitasatospora sp. NPDC059462
GGCAGGAAACGCCTCCGCTTCCGCTTCGGCAAAATTCCAGCGCAAGCGCTGAAATTGAATTCCGCAAGCGGAATTATATAGGCGAGGAAAACCCGCTTCGCTGGGTTTTCTAGGATTCCCGCAAGCGGGAATCCGATGGCTGACTGAGCGGGGTGGGTGCATCACGCGCGGCACCGTGTAGGCCCAGAAATCCCGCGCCACCCCTGGCCTCTAACGCTCCGTGACCTCACAGTCAGTCAAGGCCGGCACCCCTTGTCGAGCCCGGTGGACTCCGCTTCGCTCCGCCCACTCTGAATGCCCGTCACTGCTCACCTCCAGAACCCTTGCCACGGGATGAGTGTACCACTCGAAGCGTGGCTTCATGCCCGAAAATCGCCCGCATCACCTTGAAGCGTGAAGCTTCGGCAAGCCTGATGCATCACAGTGATGCACTGTGTAGAGTCAGTGTTGCAGGCACACCCCCGGTGTTCGACTCTCTTGCGGGTGTTGTGCGATCAAGGAAATCCCCTCCAGCATTCCACGAAGGGACGGGGCAATGCCCATCGAGTTGCGGGACCACCAGATCGAGGCGGTCGACGCGATCATTCGCGCGCTGGACATCCCGCCGGGCGGGGCGATTCCGGCGCGCGGGCTGCGGGCGCAGATTCACGCGGCCTGCGGGACCGGGAAGACGTACATCTGCGCGGCGGCCGCGCGCCGGATGGTGCCGCGCGGCCGGGTGCTCGTGCTGGTGCCGACGCTGGCCCTGCTGGGGCAGACGGTCAAGGCGTGGCGGGAGGTCGGGCACACGGGGCCGGCGGTCGCGGTGTGCTCGATGGAGGACGACGTCGAGCTGTGGTCGATGGACGTGCGGTGCACGACGAACCCGATCCGGCTGGCGATGTGGCACGGCTCGGGGCCGGTCACCATGTTCGCCACCTACAGCTCGCTGGGGGTGCTGGCGGAGGCCTTCGAGGGCGCCTACGGCAAGCGCCTGGACCCGCTGGACCTGGCGGTGGTCGACGAGGCGCACCGCACGTCGGGGAGCTTGGGGAAGGCGTGGGCGGACATCCACCACCAGGAGGTCATCCCGTCGGCCCGACGCCTGTACGCGACGGCCACCCCCCGGATCTGGCAGGAGCGGCCGGCTCCGGCCTGGGACCTGCGGGAGGGTGAGCGGCATGAGCGGATGCCGGAGGAGATGGCCGCGTCGATGGACGACGAGGCGATCTTCGGCCCGGTCGCGTGGAAGCTCCCCCTGTCCGAGGCGGTGAAGCGCGGTCTGCTCGCCCGGTACCAGATCATCGTCGTCGAACTGACCGACCCGGTCGTCACCCCGGAGAAGCTGATGAGCCCCGAGCGGCGCCAGGAGGAGATCCGCGGCCAGCGGCTCGGCGCCCTCCAGGCCGCCATGCTGCGCACCATGGCGCAGCACCGGTTGCGGACGATGATCACGTTCCATCACCGGACGGTGGAGGCGAACGCGTTCGCGGAGGGGTTGCCGGCGATGGCGCGGCGGCTGCACGCGGCGGATCCGGAGACGTACCCGGAGCGGATCTGGGCGGGCTGGCTGAAGGGTGAGCACGCCGGGGAGCGGCGGGGGCGGGTGATCGGGGAGTTCGGGCGCAGCGCGTTGTGGTCGGTGTTGTGCAACTGCCGGGTGCTGGGTGAGGGGGTGGACATCCGGGCGGTGGACTCGGTGGCGCTGCTGGATCCGAAGGGGGCGCCGCACGACATCGTGCAGGCGATCGGGCGGGCTTTGCGGCAGCAGCCCGGTGAGGGGAAGCTCGCCAGCCTGATCGTGCCCGTGTTCCTGAAAGAGGGTGAGGCGCCGCAGGACATGTTCACCTCCGGGAGTTACCGGCCTTTGGTGAACGTGTTGCAGGCGCTGCGGGCTCACGATGAGGAGGCCGTGGAATTGCTGGCGATTCCTCAGGTCGAGCAGAAGAAGGAGGTGGAGCCGTCCACGGATATCGGCCCGGCTCCGAAGGAGGGCGAGAAGGAAAGCCGGATGCTGCTGCGTTTTTCGGCTCCGCGTGACCCGGTGATGGTCGCGAATTGGGTGAGCTTCCAGGTGATCGACACGGAGCGTCAGGACTGGGCGAGGGGGTGGTCGGCGGCCGAGAAGTACTACAAGCGGGAGGGGCACTTGCGAGTGCCGTTCGACCACCGCGAGGCGACGAGGGCCGGGCTGGAGCCGCACCAGATGTACCCGCTGGGGCACTGGGTGAGCGAGCAGCGCAAGGCGTACGACGCCGGGCAGATGGAGGGCAAGCGCGTCGAGCGGCTGGAGGCGCTGGGGATGGTGTGGGATCCGCTGGACGCGGCGTGGGAGGAGAACCTCGCCGCGTGCCGGGAGTACTACAAGGACCACCACACCCTGGCGGCGCCGCGCACCGCGACGGCGTTGGACAAGCCGGTCGGGCAGTGGCTGTCCAACCAGCGCCGCCCCGGCGTCCTGGACGGCCGGCCGGACCGGGTGGAGGCGCTGGAGGAGATCGACCCGGACTGGAAACCGGCGTGGCCGCTGGACTGGCAGCGCCACTTCGCCGCCGTGCGCGAGTGCGTCCAGGGCGGCGCCGAGCTGTCCGATCTGCTGCCCGGGGTGACCCTGCACGGGCTGGACGTGGGCCGGTGGCTGGAGCGCCAGCGCCAGCACATCGTGTGGCAGAGCCTGATGGACGGGCAGCAGGGGCGCCTCGCCGGGCTCGGCATCGAGCCGCTCCCGGCCCCGGCCGGGCAGGAGGGCGCGGCGGCGAAGAAGGCCGGCGCTGGGAAGCCGAGCGCGTTCGACCGGGGCGTGGCCGCGCTCGCGCTGTACCGGGAGCGCACCGGATCGGTGACCGTGCCGCGCCAGCATGTCGAGCCGGTCCCGGACGGCGACGGCGGCACGGTGGAGGTGAAGCTCGGTGTGTGGATCTCCAACACCAAGACCCGCCGGGCGAAGCTGACCGGCGAGCAGCTGGAGCAGCTCGCCGCGCTCGGCCTCGACTGGCGCTGACCAGCCCGGCCCTCTTGCCCGCTGAAGGCTCTCCAGGGCGCCTGTGCCCGCTCTGCCCGCCGTGTCCGAGGAACGCGGCGGGCAGAGCCGTCTCCGCCTCCTCCAGCGGCCTTCCAGGGCCGCCCGCGCCCCGCGCCGCCCCATCCACGCGCGGCCGGCACCAGCCGGACGCCGAAGAAGAAAGGGCCCGCCGCAGGCGCCGAACCCTACCGACCAACGACAACTGCCACTACAACAACTACAAAGACCAAAGAAGAAGAAGGAAGGAAGGGTTGTCGGGGTGGTGAGTTCAACCTTTCCAGCTACTCACCACCTGCCCTGACCTGCTGTTTTCCCTAAATTCTGGGCGCAGCGGGCGGGCGGGGCGGCAGCCGGTTGGCGCACCCGTTCTCACCACCCCTTACCGGGCCGGTTAGTGCACCCGTTGTCGGATCGTGACCGCAGGGACGGCTAGTGGTGAGAAAACCGGTGAGAACCGCGGGCTTCCATGCGGTGCCCGCTGCCACCAGGGCAGCGGGTACCGACCCGAGGAGTCCGTGATGGCTGTTCCGCCCGAGATCGACCACGACGTGATCGCCGCGCTGTTCCAGTTCCGGATGGCCACCGCCGAGCAGCTGCGCGTCCTGCACACCCCGCACGTTGGCCCGGAGCAGATGCGCAAGCGGCTGCGACGGCTCAAGGACGAGGGCCTGGTCGAGGCCGTCGTGCTGCCGCAGGCCGGGAAACTGCAGGCGTGGTTCCTGACCGAGCACGCGGTGCGGATCGCCGCGACCTTCCCCGAGCTGGAGGGCGTCGCCTCCCCGCCGCTGCCCGAGGACAAGACCGCGGCCCGACTTCGGGTCGGCCACGTCCTGGCCGTCGTGCGCACCCACGTCGCCTTCGTGGCCGGCGCCCGGGCGGCGGGGGACGAGTGCGGGCCGCTGGACTTCCTGCCCGAGGTCTACCACCGCTTCGGCGAAGGCCGGGACGGAGCGGTGATCCCCGACGGCCTGCTGCACTACGTGCAAGCCGGGCAGCACCGTCGTCTGCACCGGGCGTTCGTGGAGGTCGACCGCGGCACGATGGCCAGTGAGAAGCTCGCCGCCAAGCTGATCGGCTACGCCCGCTTCCACGAGCACCACCCCGTCCCGGCCCACCTGCGGCGCACCTCCTACTCGCAGAGCGTTCTCCCGGCCTGGCAGCAGCGGTACCCGGCCTTCCCTCGGCTGCTGTTCGTCCTGGCCGACACCGGCGAGCAGGCCGCCGGCCGACGTGTGCGTGACCTCCAGGCGCTCGCCGACGGCCACCCGATGGTCGCCCGGATGCTGATGACCGTGAAGGCCGGCGTCGCCCGCCTCGCCGACCTCGAGGAGCACGGCCCGGGCGCCGCCGTCTGGGAGACCCTCGCCAACCACACGCGGGGCCGGTGCAGCGCCTGGGAGTTGTAGGACCGCCCGGCGGCCGGTGCCGTGCCGGGCATCAAGGTGTCCGGCCCCCGGCATCAAGACATCCGTCAAGGTGCCGGGGCCGTCTCCAAGGTTGGAGGCCGGCCATCAAGGAGTTCTCCAAGGTTCGGGGCCCGGCATCAAGGAGTCCGCCAAAGTTGGAGAACACCTTGATGGCCGCCTCGGCCTGGGCCGTTACGTGATCGTTGCCGCTGGAGGTTGGATCGCCAAGGGATCCGCCAAGGTGTGCGGGATTCCCTTCGGCGACCGCGCGGGGCACCCGGCCCCGCGCCCGCCGAAGGGCACCGTGATGACGACGGAGACGACGAGCACGACCAGGGCGATGAGGCGCAGGGCGCGGACCGGGGCGGAGCCGGACAGCGAGGCGCGGGAGGTCGAGATCTCCTGGGCCGTGCTGGCCTCGCTGTTCCAGTTCCGGATCGCCACCGCCGAGCAGCTGCGGCAGCTGCACGCCCCGGACGGCAGTATCGAGAAGATGCGCGGCCGGCTGCGGCGGCTGCGGGACGAGGGTCTGGTGGTCGAGCTGGTGCTGCCGCAGTCCGGGCGGGCGAAGGGCTGGTTCCTGAGCGAGCACGGGGCCCGGATCGCGGCCGCGTTCCCGGAGCTGGCCGAGGTGCCGGCGCCGCGGCTGCCGGGGGATGCGACGGCGTTCAAGTACACGCTGTGGCACCAGTTGGCCGTGGTGCGCACGCACCTGGCGTTCCTGGCCGACGCCCGGGCGCGCGGGGACGGGTACGGGCCGTTCGACTTCATCCCGGAGGTCACCCACCGCTTCGCCGAGGGCCGGGACGGCTCGGTGCGCCCGGACGGCCTGCTGTACTACGGGGTGCGCGAGCCGGACGGCACGATCGCACGGCTGCGGGCGTTCGTGGAGGTCGACCGCGGCACGATGGGTGCCGAGCGGCTGGCGTCGAAGCTGCACACCTATGCCCGCTACTGGTCGACGAAGACGCTCCCGGCCGGGATGCGCTCGGGCACCATCGAGGCCGAGCAGGGAGGCCGGGTGCCGCTGTGGCAGCGCCGGTACGTGCGCTTCCCGCGGCTGCTGTTCGTTCTCACCGGCACCGGCCAGGTCGGCTTCGACAACCGGGTCGACGAGCTCCAGGTGCACGCCGAGGACCGGCACGTCGCCAAGATGCTCACGGCCGTCCCGGCCGCCGCTGCCGGCCTGGAGGCCCTCCAGCAGTACGGACCGACCGGAGCGGCCTGGTACCCGCTGGCGGACCGCCAGGCCGAGCCGCTCGGCTTCCACGAACTCACCGCCGCCGGCCGGCACAACTGACCGGCCCGCTCTCACCTTGATGGCCGCCCCAGCACGCCCGGTGGTGGCCATCAAGGTGTTCAGCTCAACTCACCAACCATCTGACCTGCCGCGTTACCTTTCCGTGATCTATCTTCCAAGGTTCCGTCGATACCTTGGAAGACCATCAAGGTGAGCGGCCTGGGCCCAGGGGCGGTCACCAAGGTGAGCGCCCCCGAAGCCGAGGAACACGATCGGGGGGGTTCGGCCGTAGTAGCCCGCAGCAGTGCTCCAGGCCGCTACGGTGCCGGTGGACCGGCCGGTCCGCAGGCGCACGAGGAGGACTGCGTGGGGCGCGAGAAGTCCGGCAAGCCGCGGCGGCCCCGCTCTGGGGCGGATCACGACCACCGTGGCTGGGGCCTGGAGGCCATCCCGCAACCGGGCGGCTGGCAAGCGGACAGCCGGCTGTTCGCGGAGGTGACCGGCGCGGCCTTCGCGGGCTGCGTCTCCTGCCAGGACATGGCGCTGACGCTGCTGGTCGAGGACGCGGTGACCACCGCCCGGCTGGTAGAGCTGGCGTGCGGCGCGATCATCGAGCTCGTAGGCGACATCCCCGCTGCCCTGACCGACCTCGAAGCGCCCGGCGTCGCCAGCCCGGAGTTTCGGCGCCTGGCCCGCGCCGGACTGGGCGCGACGACGGACGGCATGTACCGGGAGTGCGAGCTGATGACGACCGCCGAACGGCGCTCGGCCGCGAACACCGCCCTCGATACCCTCGTCGGCTACGCCGCGGCGCGCTGAGCAAGTCCAGGATCTCGCCGACGGGATCACTCCTCGCGGCGCAACGCGGCTGCGCGCCGGTCTCGGCGACGCCGCCACCGGCGGTGCTGTGCACATGGGGCGGGTGGCCGCCCGGGCACGCCCGGGCGGCCATCAAGGTATCCACACCCGGCTCCACCGGTGCTTTGACCTGCGATTTTTACCCGGCCTCCAAGGTTCGCGGGGCCCCGGCGGGACGGCCTCCAAGGTGTCGGGGAAGCCTTCCAAGGCGGTCATCAAGGTGACCGGCCGGGCGGCGGGGCGACCATCAAGGAATCCCGCCGGAGCCCGGGGCCGGGCATCAAGGTACCCGGGCCAACCATCAGGAATCCGCCCGCCCATTCCGGGACGGCCGTCAAGGTGTGTCGGCGGGGCGCGGCCGGACGCGGATCCGCTCGCGCGTACGATCCCCTCCCGTGGGCAAGCAGCAGAAGACCTTCGAGTACCCCGACCGCCTGATCGAGGCACAGCGCGCGCTGGAGGCCGTGCAGGCCGAGCGCCGGGCCCACCTGGCCGCGCTGCCGGCCTTCAACGGTGACCTGGAAGCGGCCCGCGAAGGCCTCGCCGAGGAGCAGCTGGCGGAGTCGGCGCGCCTGGAGGAGGCCGAGCGGCAGGCCGCCCACCGGGTATGGGCGGACGAGTACTGGGCCGGGCTGTCGGGCGAGGACCGGGTCGCCGCCCGCAGCCGGCTCAAGCACGTCGGCGAGCCGGCGGAGGGCGCGGCGGCGTAGTCCGGCGCCGGGAGCCGTACCGCCCGTTACGCCCGGTAGGGAACCGTCGAGGGGGCTGCTTCGTCGGCGCGGGGCGGCAGCGTCGGCAGCGGCCAGGCCGGGTCCGGTGCCCAGGTGGGCCAGCCGGCGGCGAACGGCCCGGCCTGGCCGTCCAGCATGCCGATCGCCCGGCCGCGGGCCCGGTCGATCTGGCCGGCCGTGTAGTCGTCGACCACCCCCAGGCGGCGCAGCTGGGCGTACTCCTCCTCGTCCTTCCAGTGGTGCCCGGACAGGTCGGGGGTGACGACGAGGTCGAGGGCAAGGTCCATCGTGTCGATGCCGAGGCCGGGCTGGCGCTGGTAGGGACGTTCGAAGTTGACGTACCAGCGCAACGGCTCCCTGGTGGCCGCGTCCTGGAAACAGTGGACGGAGAACCACTCGCCGGCCAGGAAGTGCGAGCGCACCTCGGTGCCCTGCCAGCGGTGGAGGCCGAGGGTCCAGGTGCCGGCCGCGAGGTCGGCGAGGCCCTGCTTGCGGGCGGTGTCGTCGCCGGTGGCGAGCGAGGTGATCCAGGTCGTGGGGGCCAGGCTCTCGATCCCCGGCCAGGAGGCCAGCGTCAGCACGAGGCCGGTGTCGTCGACGACCCGCTGTGGCATGGCGGTCCACACCCGGCCGGCGTGGACGTCGCGGCGCACCACCGTGGTGCCGGGTTGGAAGAGGTTGGTATCGGTCACGACAGCAAGCCTTCACTGCGGCAAACCTTCCCGACAGCACGGCCGGAGAGTCCACTCGAAAGAGTGACGCACCGGTATTCCGGCGGCCGCCGCCCGGAGCCGGGTACGGCATCGGCCGGGCTCGGCTCGGGTCGGCCCTCAGGACGGGAATCGGGGGTGCAACAACGCGTTGCACCCCGAGCCTTCCCCGCGATTCGTGCAGGTCAGGGGTGCAACGCGGGGATCGGCCAAGGCCTTCGCGTTGCGCGCGTTGCATCCCGTGTTGCACCGTCAGCAGGCCAGGTGCAGGCCGTCGTGGAGCAGGACCTCACACGCCCGCGTCCGGACCGCACTGCTCGGTGTCCGTGTTGGTGGTCACCGCGGCCAGGCCGGGCAGGCGGGTTCGTGCCAGGTCGTCCGGACGACGACCCCGCCGTAGGTGAGGTGCTCGCTCGACCAGGTCCGGCAGCACCCGCCCGCCGGACGTGAGCGGGCCGGCACCGACGGCCTCGCGGCCCGGACCGGCGTAGCAGGCACGGGCACGGCGAGCTGGGCCGGGCCGCGCCGGCGCCTGGCCGAGGGTGTCGTCATGCCGAAGGCTCTCCCCACCCGGCCTGGCCGTCCAACCCGGCGACCACCCGAACGGCCCAGCCTGTCCACGGACCGGTGAGAACGGGGACAGTCCCGTTCTCACCGGCCTCTGACCTGGGTAGATACCCGAAACTCACCGGCCGGTGGCTGCCCAGGCCTGGCAATCTCACCGGGCCTGGGAGGGAAACTCACCGGCCGGTCGGCGAAACTCACCACCGCAGGTCAACGGAGGTGCCCAAACTCACCGCCGCAGCTCAGCAGCCCTGCGGCGAGGAGCAGCCGGTCAGGAGCGCCGCCACCAGGAACGGGCGCGTTTCTCCTCGGCGGCCGCGGCGTCGAGCGCGGCCTGTTCGTGCTCGGCCTCCTGCCGGGCCCGCTCGTCGACCGGAAACGCCGGATTCGAGCGGAAAGGGCGTGGAGGTGCGGGCGGAGGTGCCCGTGGAGGTGGCCGCGGGCCCCTTGTCCCGGTCGGGCGAGGCCTCGCCCGGGAGCCGCGGCCGGTGGTGGCCGGCGGCCTGGCCTCCGCCGTCGTCGTCGTGGGGTCGGGTTGGGCAAGCGCGGTGGTGGTCATCGAGGTGGCCTTCCGTCAACGGTCGGCCGGGACCGGCGCGGTGGCCGGCCCCGGCACCCGGGCGAGGACCGGGGTGCCGCCGACCCTGCACACCGACCCCTTGTCCGCGGTCTGACCGCACCCCTTGACCAGCCCCCCTTGTCCTGTCCGGTTTGCCCTGGTCAAGGGCCTTGTCCTCCCGGTTTGTCCGTGACCGGGATCACCCGTGGACGGGAGGAAGCGGCCGGGCCGGACCGGCGGCGGCGAGGCCCTGATCGAGCGCCAGGCGCAGCAGGGTGAGGGCGTCGTTCGGGTTCGCGGACAGGAGCGGGATGTCGTCGGTGGCGTCGGCGACCGGGCGGCCGGAGATGAGGGCGATCCAGCTGCCCGCGTCGTCGTAGACCTCGGTCCATCCCGCCAGGCGGCCGCGGTGTTCGAGGGCCTGGGCGTCGGAGCGGCCGGGCCAGGTGAGGTGGACCAGGCCGTCGCCGAGCGCGTAGTCGCGGTGCGGGTCGCCCAGGCCGCGCAGGGTCGGCGGCGTCGAGCCGACGGCGGCCGCGAGCGCCAGGTCCGGCACCGGCACCCCGCCGGGCCCGGCCGGCGTCGGCGCCGTTGCGGGTGCGGGTGCGGAGGGCGGGGTGGTCGGGGCTGCGCGGAGGAAGGCGTCGAGGGCGAGGTCGGCGCTGCGGTAGGTCTGCGGGCGGCTGAAGCGGTCGGCGACGATGCGGCCGGGCCGTCCGTCGCCCTGGTGCTCGACGGCGATCCAGCCGCCCAGGCCCCACGGGCCGTCCGGCAACAGGGCGGTCCAGCCCTTCACCGCGCCGTCGTGCAGCACGAGCTCCACGCCAGGGGCGGTCCAGGTCGCCAGCTCCCAGCCCGGACCGAACGTCACTGTCAGGTCGTCCAGCCGGTCGGGCCCACCGAAGCGGGCGTACGGGTCGACGACCGCATGGCGCAGCGGCGTGTTCGCGTCGGCGGCGGTGAGGGTGCCGGCCGGGCCGCTCCCGCTGGTGGTGTTTTCGCCCCGGGGCGTATTACCGGCTGCCGGGCGGGGGGAGGCGTCGGCCGGACTTTCGCCCCGGGGCGATTCACCCGCGCCGAACTTCTCCCCGGAGGGTGCCGGGAAATCGCCCCGGTGCGCAATTCCAACGGCCTGGGCGTCGCCCGGGTGGAGCGCGTCCCGCACGTCCTGCGCCCGGGCGAGCAGCCGGGTGGTCAGCGCGGGGATCTCGTGGGCCAGCTCGGCGTAGGCGGCGGCCGGGTCGTCGTCCACGGCGGCCAGGAAGGCGTCGATGTGTCGGCGGACGGCGTCGGCGATGTCGAGCAGCTGCTGCCGCTGCGGCGGGAGCGTCCGGTCCTGCTGCGGATCGGCGGTCGGCTCGCCGTCCGGGTCGGCCTGGGCGGGCAGGTCGGCGGTCCGGGCCTTGGTGCGGGCCCGGTCGGCGCGGCTCTTGCACGCCTGGGAGCAGTAGGCCAGGCGTCGGCCCCGGCCGGTGCGCGGCGGCAGCGTGTTCTTGCACTCCGGCCCCTTGCAGCGCGCGGGCTCGGCCTGATCGCCGTCCAGCTCGAACAGCGCCACGTCGCCGCCGTTATTTCGCACCGGTTCGTTTTGCATGGCGTGATCGTAACCAGGAGCGGCCACCGAATTTCGAACCGGGGCGCTTTTCCTCTCCGAGCCCGGCGGCGGCCGGGGCCGGGCTTTTCGCACCGGCCCGGAATCCCGTACTGGTCGGCCCGCGGCCACGTTGTCCCGCACCCGCACGTCCCCGGTCGCCGTGTTGTCCCGCATGTTGTCCCCGCCGCGCAGCAGGTTGTCCCGCACCGCGCACGCGCAGCGGCCGGCGCGCAGCACGACCGGCTCGCTGCGCAGCGCTGCCCCGCCGTGCAGCAAGGCCTCCCTTGCTACATCGAAGGGAGCAGCACGCCCCGGGTGCAGCAAGGGTGCCCTTGCTGCACCCGCTGCTGCCCGTGACCGCCGGGGCGCTGGGGCGGTTGCTGCTGTGTGACGACTTCTCTGCTGTCCCGGCCGCCGGCCCCGCGCCGCGCCGTCGCCCTCGGCCGGTGAGCGCGGTCCGGCCCGGCCGGGCGCGGCGGGCGCTCGGTCCTGGCGCTGCCCGGGTGCTCGCCGACACCGTCCGCTCGCCGCGCACCCCGCCGCCCTGGTCGCCGGAGGCCGTCGACGCCGCGCTGCACGGCGTGCTGGGGCGGTTCGAGGCGACAGCCGAGACGGCCGGGTGGCGGGACGCCTTCGACGGCCTGGACGAGGACGTCCTCGGCGAAGCCGCCGCGGAGGCCCGCGCGTTCGGCGCCGATCCGGCGGCCGCCGTCGACGACCTCGTGGGTGAGCTCGGCCGGCAGCTCGCCGCTTGGCAGGAGGCGATCGGCGAGCTGGGCCGGGAGCTCACCGCGGCCGCGCAGGAGCGGCCGCTGCCCGAGTGGGCCGCCGACGCCGGCCGCTCCGAGGACGTCCGTCGGCGCCGGGCCCGTCAGGCGCTGCTGGAGGCCATCGCCCGCCACCACCACGGGCCCCTGCCCGGCGAGGAGCCCGACGACCGGCCGTGGTGATCACCCGTGCCCGGGGCACGGAAGAATGGGCCGGGTGACCAGCAGCCAGCCCCTGCCCCGGGGCCTCAACTCCCTGATCCCCAACACCCGCGCCCAGGCCTCCGCCGGCGAGCGCGCCGCCTCCCAGCTCCTCCACCTGCGCGAAGCGACCGTGCCGGTGCCGGTCCTCGCCGCGGCCGCCGAGCTCATCGCGCCTCAGCTGAAGAGTGAGGACGCGGCGACCCGGGAGGCGGCCACCGCTGTCCACGCCCGGCTGCTCGCCGCGATCGACGGCGCCGCCCCGGGCCGGTAGCCGCTGTCCTCTGACAGGCGACCTTGACCGATTGACAGGTGAGTTTGACCGCCAGGCCGTCAGCGGCAGATCCAGTAGCTGTCGCCCTCCGGGTACCTGTGGCGCTCACCGGTCGAGCGGGTCACCACGACGGCGCCGACCTCGTACGAGACGCGGTCGCCCGCCGCGACGAACACCGGCCTCTCCAGCTCGACATGGAAGTCGGAGTGGAGCTGGAACTCACTGAGGAGCAGCATCCGCGGCACCGGAGTGACGCCGTCGAAGTCGATACGCATGGATCGAGCATCCCGGAGGGCCCAGTGCGACCGCGACAGGTTTCCCGCCCTCGAAGCGCACCGCATCGGGCGGCAAGCCCGCAGGAATCAGGCCCCTGGCCAAGATACAAGTGGCAGGAACCTGCTGGCAGTCAAGATCGGATGGCAATCGGTCAAGATCGCCTGTCACAGGACAAGCCGCCCGCCGGGCCGGATGTCCCAGCCCCTGTCCCAGCTCGAGCGCGGAGCGCCACTACCAGGGAAAACGGCTCGGACTGTCCTAGCGAAACGGGTGGAATCGGACACCTGAGACACGGGGTGGGACAGGACTGGGACAGCCCCCGTCCCACCCCGGTCGGCCCGTCCTCCGACGCTCCGCCTACAGGTGCGGGCCCACCCGCAGCACGGTGACCGCGCCGCCGTCGCGGCCCCAGGCCCAGTGGATCCACCAGGCGCCCGGCCCCTGGTCGATGCAGGACGTCCACGCCGCCGTGCCGCGGTGGCCGGGCAGGACCGCGTAGCAGTGGCTGCGCAGGCCCGGGTGATGCGGGTCGGCGGCCAGATGCTCCAGCGCCCGGCGGACCCGGCGCAGCCGGCGCGGGTCGGCGCGGCGCCCCTTCTCCAGGCGGGCGAGGGTCCGGGCGGCGGCGGGGGTGTAGTGCAGCATCGGCATCGGTCTCCATCGGCGCGGGCATACGGAAGGGCCCGTCGCCCCCTGGTCGGTGGGGGTGACGGGCCATTGGCGGGTCGTGCGGACGTACTGGTCGTCGGTGGGCGGGGGCGGGACGGTCGGGGTAGGTGCCGATCGATTGTGGCGGCCGTCGACCCGAAGGCCACCCCCGATCCGGATATGTGGGCCGATGCGAGATCAGTGCACCGAAGCTCCACATGTGGGCCATTCCTGCAACTAGGCCCCACAACGCTTTCGGGTGAGCAGATCCAGATAACGCCCACACGGGCAAGGCCTGCGGGCTACGGTGCGCCCATGACCACCACCACAGGGCCCGTCATCGCCACGGCCAAGGTCGGACAGCGCGGCCGGCTCATCCTGCCCACCCAGATCCAGCGCGCCGCACGCATCACCGAGGGCGCCCTGGTCGCCATCCGGACCGCCGACGACGGCACCATCACCATCGAACCGCTCTGGGCCGTACGGGACCGGCTCCGCACCACCGTCGAACCGCTCCTCGCCGGCCACCTGCCCTCCGGCCCCGCCCGCATGCTCACCGGCGGCCACCTGCCCGAGGACGAGAACCCCGGCCCGCTGCCGGCCGCACTGCGCCCCCTGCCGGACAGCACCCCGATCCTGCCCCTCGGCGATCAGCGGGTGGTGTTCACCGCCCGCGCCGTCCTCGCGTGGATCGGCGGCGGGCCCGGCTCCCGGGAGGCCTCCTGGCTCGGCCAGGCCGTGCTGCCCGAGCCCGCCGTCGCCGAACTGGTCACCGTCCTCGCCCGCGTCGGCGCCCACGACCGGGCCGAGGCCGTACTGGCGGAGCTCGCCGTCGTCGGAGTGCGTCAGCCGGGGCCGGCCAAGCACCGCGCCACCCTGGCCGGCGACACCGCGCTCGCCCTGGAACTCACCGCCCAGGCCGCGGCCGCCGGCGTCGACCTGACGATGCCGGACGCGCTGTGCGCGGCCGCCGCCCACCGGCTCGGCCTTCCCCTTCTCGCCGCCGACCTGCTGCCCGCCGAAGAAGGCGCTGCGACCGTGGTCGAAGAAGCGGAGCAGGGCCAGGAGCGCGAGCCGGCGGCCGACCAGCCGTAAGCGCGCCGGCGCCGCTCGACGCCGCGCCCTCTACCCGGTCACTCCTCACCCTGCGCTTCGTCGGCGTCCGGCGGCAGTCCCGCGATCCGGGCGAGGCGGCGGGTGGCCTGGACGGCCATCGCGAACGCCAGCATCAGGGACTCGTCGACCGGCGGAACACCCGCCCCGTCGTCGAACGACGGGGCGTAGTGATAGGTGACCATCGCGGCCGCGGCGCTGACCAGATCGCGCGCGGCGGCCAGGGACTCGATGTCCGGGGCCTGCTCGTCCGGCCCGGCCGCCCGGCTGAGGTCCCCGACGAGCAGGCCGATCCGCAGCACCACCAGCAGCCGCTCGGCGTCGGCCGCGGTGGGCATCGCGGCCGCCACGACCTCGCCCCGGACCGGCCCGTACGCGGTGCGCAGCGCCTCGATGTCCGCGCCGGTCTGCTCGGCGTCCATCTCGGCGCCGACCAGGTGCGCCTCGGCCGCGCCCAGCAGGGCGGTGGCCAGCATGACGGCGCGGGTGGCGTCGTCGGCGACCGGGTCGGGCTGCCAGTCGGCGCCGAGTACGGCGAGGGCGGCGCTCAACTGCTCGATGTGTTCCACCTCGCGGCCGGCCACCCGCAGCCCCTTCGTCGCTGAGTCCGTGTGCCCTCCAGGGTGGTCCGCCGGGGCCTGGGGCGAGCGGGAGGCCACGCCGGATTCACCTGCTCGGGCGCCGCCACGGGAACGGTCAGGTCACCAGCGATTCCTCCAGGCCGGCGAACCCGGCGTACCAGGCGACGTCCTGGACCGGGACGGGGCCGACCCCGAGTGCCGGGGCCACTTCGGCGAGTGTCACCGTGTCGCAGCCCTGCGCGGCGAACCGGTACTCCATCAGGGTGTTGTACGCCGCTCCGCGCAGATACGGCCGGGAGCGCGCGAGGAACTCCAGTTCCTTGAGCACGGTGGTCACGGCCCTGACCACGCTCCGGCCCCGCTCACCGCCGGCGATCAGCACGTCGGCCAGCGCGTCCCACCGGTCCGCGTACGGCCCGTCCGGGGCCGGCCATCCGGCCTCCCCGGGCTGCGGGAACTCGATCCCGACCCGGGCCCAGAGCAGCAGCTCGTCGGCCAGGAGGTCCACACGGATGTCGCCGATCTCGCCAGTACGCATCCGCAGCCGCAGCGACTCGGCGACGCCGGCGACGACCAGGGCCCAGTCGTCTTCGCCCATCACGACCTCCGCGCGGGAGGTCAGCCGCTCCGGCCGCCCGCGGTACCAGGCGACGACCGCCTCCGCCCACGGCCAGGCGTCCGTGAACGGATGCCGGCCGTCATGGCTGACGGCGTACCGCTCGGCGTGCTCCTGGAGCTCGGTGTCGGGATCCCACACGGTTCCGGCCTCCCCGGGTCGATGACGGACAGCCAGTAGTCTGCCCGCTCCCGGCCGCCCGTACGAGACACTCCAGACCGTCACCACGGCGACTGCCCGGTTCTACGGGATTCCGCCTCGGACGGCGCCCGGCCGAGTCATCATCGCGGCATGGACGATGACCTGACCCCGCCTCCGGGCCACACCGCGCGCCTCGACCAGCTCGCCGCCACGGCCCGCGACCTGCCGGCCGAGACGCGCGAGCGGATCGAGGCCGCCACCACCCAGGTCCGGGAGAACCCGAGCGCGCAGGCCGTGGCCGAACTGCTGGCCGAGCTCAAGGCTGCTGGGCTCGGCGGGTAGCGCACCAGCGGTCCGACAGCTCCGGCAGGCCTCGACGCCGCTCTCGGCGAGGCGGACCTCAGGAAGGTGGAGCTGGTGGGGCGGCCGGGCGAGGAGTCGAAGGCGCGGCGGCCTCCGTGTCCGGGCGGGCACGGGATGCAGGCGGCCGGGTCCCGGGAGGCAAGGGGGGTGTTCCGCGGGGCCCGGCCGGTGGGAGGCCAGCTACGCCGGGGAGGACATGGGCGTGGCTGCTCTGCCCGGCGGCCCGGTGGTGCTGTGGCGGGGCCGCCGTGCCGGGAACAGTAGACCTGCCTGCCAGGTCACCGCTAGGGCTGTGACCTGTGATCTTTCGGCCGCGAACATGCCATCCGCACGGTGTAGCCCTCCCGTTGGACCGGGTACCTCACAGGGGGTGTGCTCCGGCGGCCGGTGCGCCACGATGACGCGATGCGCAACAGCACCCAGGCGATGGTCGACTTCCTCCGCGACAAGTACCGCAGGAACATCGAGATGCAGGAGAACATCTTCACCGCCTTCACCGACGGCCGGATCGGCATGGAGCTCGGTAGTTCCCCCGAGGCCCGGGCCGACTTCGCCCGCCGGTCCCTGCACGAGGCCGAGTCGATGCTGGAGCTGTTCGAGACCACCATCGTGGCCCACCTCGGCACCGCCGGCCCCATGGGCGCCATCGCCGAGCAGCAGCTGCGCATCCTCGCCCGGCCGTTCCTGTAGCCCAGGCCGACGCGTTCTCCCGGGAACGATCCGAGCATGGACGAGGGGTTGGCCCGGGGTACCGGGGCCACCCCAGCTTGAAGCCGCCTGGGGGGTGGTGGCCGCGTGGGGGGGGCGCGGGGAGGGGTGGGCGGTCGGGCACGC
>NZ_JBHYUU010000126.1:16487-25867 GCF_042749955.1 Kitasatospora sp. NPDC059462
CACTCTGGGGCCCAACCCCCCCCGCCCGTCCGTGACCCCCTGGCCGCCTGTTGCGCCCCTCATCTCCCCTTCCTTGTACTGGGGGTGGCCGTGGTAACGGGCCCCAACCCCTGCTTCACGCCGCCTGGTCGGTGGTGTCAGCGTCGGGGTCGCGCGTGCAGAGGTGAGCGGTCGGGCAGGCCGGGCAGCCGCGGACGCCGACCAGGTCCGCGACGGCGTCGAACAGCTCCTGGGCACGCTCGACGGATCCGACACCCTCGAAGGTGGCGTACTCCTCCGCGGTGCCGGCGGTGCCCTCCGAAAGGTGGGAGCGGAGGTAGGCGAGTGCGGCGAACTCCTCGTCGCCCAGGGTCTGCGGGTCTCCCGGGATGCAGGTCTTGGGCACCAGGTCGCTGGCGATGTCCCCGCCGAACAGCCACGGATCGCCCGGCTTCACGGGCTTGCCGACGACGACGCGCAGCACGGCGTCCTCGCTGTCCGGCTCGACCAGGAGCATGCCGGCGGCGTGGAGCTCGTGCACCGCGTTCCGCACGTCCGCCACCTCGGCCCTGCCGCCGAGCATGCCCGCGAGTTCGCCGGCGGGCAGGTCGCCGATGCTGCCGTCCGGACGGCGCAGCCGCAGGACGCCACGGTCCAAGGCCATGTCCAGCCACGCGGCCTGCAGCGGGATCTTCGGACCGTAGGCAGGGCGCAGCCGGCCCAGGCGCCGCATGAGGTCGACGGCCTGGGAGCTGAGCCTGGGGTCGGCGGCGGCCCGTGCGGGGTCGAAGCCGGGGGCGGGGGACAGCCACTCGTCGTAGCCGGGCGGCTGGAGCTGCTGCAGGGTGTACTCGACCGGTCCGCGTTCGCGGCGCGGCTTGCCCGGCTTTCTGCGTCCCACGTGCTGGGTGTCCTTCCCGTCTTGGGTGATGGCGGAGCCATTGAACACCGGCTGCAGTCGGTCGATTCCCGGGGGTGCTGTTGGAGCGGCGTGGCGGCTGCGGGTGGCGGCCGCGGGTTCGACGACGCCGACGGGAATACACTGAACACCACATCTGCTTTTCTCTGGCGTTCAGAGATAAAAGATTGACCTTGAGGGGGACCCGTGGCACAGCCCAGCCGCACGATCCAGATCGACGATGAGGTCTTCGCCTACCTCCAGCGGCACAGCGAGCCCCTGGTGGACACGCCGAACGATGTCCTCCGGCGGCTGTTGCTCGACGGCGAGCGGCCGGCATCCGATCCTGCGGGTGCGCGTCCCACCGGTGCGCTGATGCCGCTGATCGAGGCCGGGCTCATCCAGCCCGGCGACCAGCTGCGGCACACCCAGAGCCGGCTGAAGTTCACCTACACCGCATCGGTGGCCGGCGACGGCTGGATCGACATCTCCGACGGGCGGACGTTCCGGCTGCCCTCACCCGCGCTCAAGGCCCAGGTCGGCTACGACGTGTCCGGCTGGGCGCAGTACGTCCACGTTCCCAGCGGCGCCACGCTCTCCGAGCTCCGCGATCGGCTCGCCGGCCAGTCCTGAGCATGGGCGGCAGGCAAGAGCGGACAAGGCCGTCAGAGCGGGGAGAGCGATGAAGGGGGAGCGCGTGGGGCTTTCGGAGGCGGAAAGCCGCTCGGTGCTGGAGGGGGTGGTCCTTCCGGCGGCCACCGCCGGGGCGGTGGCCCAGGAGCGGCCCGTGGTGGTACTCGTGGCGGGGCAGCCCGGCAGCGGCAAGACCACCCTCGGGGACCTGCTGCACGCCGTCCTCGACGCACGCGGCGGGGCGGTGCGCGTGGGCGCCGACCTGTACAAGGCCGCGCACCGGCACTACCCGGCGCTGCTGGAGGAGGACGTGCGCACCGCCGGGGCCGGCGTTCGTTCGGACACGCGCCGCTGGCAGGCCGCAGTGGAGGAGCGGGTGCGCGAGGGCCGCTTCGACGCGCTGGTGGAGACCGCGCTCGCCGACGCCGCCGAGGTGCGCGCACAGGCGGCGGCCTACCGGGCGGCCGGGTACCGCATCGAGGTGGTGGCGCTGGCCTGCGCCGAGGCGTGGAGCCAGCTCGGTGTCCTCGCCCGCTACACCGAGCAGGCGCTGGCGACCGGGGCGGGCCGGTACGTGTCCTGGGAGAACCACGACGCGTGCGCGGCCGCGCTGGTGACGACCTTGCGGGTGGTCGAGGAGGAGATGCTGGCCGACCGCGTCACCGTGGTGCGGCGCAACCTGGTGCCGCTGTACGGCAACGAGCTCGTCGGCGGCGCCTGGGCGAAGGCGCCGGGCGCGGCGCGGGCGGTGGCCTCGGAGCGGGCCCGGTGGTGGGACGCCGTGGAGAGCGCGGGCTTCCAGCGGGAACTGGCCCGCACCGAGCGGGCGCTGGTCCGGGCCGAGGACCGGGTGGCGGCCGACCGCGTGCTGGCGGTGGCCCGAGACGCGCGCCGGGCCGCCGCGCTGTCCGAGCCGGTGCGCCGGATCGCGCAGGCCCTGCGCCAGCCGCCCGGCGTCGACTTCCACCGGCTCTCCGCGGCCGAGCACCGCGAGATCTTCGACCTCGACATCGCACCGATGCTCCTGGGCGGCACCGTCGCCCGGGAGCGGCCGGTGGCGGTGTTCGTGGTGGGCCAGCCCGGCGCGGGCAAGACCAGCATCGCGCTCATGGTCAAGCGCGCGATGCGCCCCGGCACGGTCCACCTCGCCGGCGACGACCTCAAGATGATGCACCCCGACTACTACGGCCTGCTGCGCTGCGAGGCGCGCGAGGCGGGGGCCGCGATCCGCGCGGACTACAAGGCCTGGTTCGCCATGGCGCAGGCGTACGTGCGCGAGCGGCGCGGCGACATCGTGATCGAGACCGCCCCTGGCAGCGCCCGGAACGTCCTGGCCGACGCCGAAGCGTTCCACCGCGCCGGCTACCGCGTCCAGGTCTTGGCGCTGGCGGTGCGCGCCGCCGACAGCCGCCAGGGCACCGCCGCCCGCTACGCGGACGCGCAGCGTCACGGAACTCCGGCGCGGTTCACCACGGCGGCCGGGCACGACCGGTGCTTCGAGGCGGTGGCCGCCGTCGTCGATCAGGCCGCCTCGTCGGACGTGGTGGACGACCTGGTGGTGTTGGGCCGCGACGGGCGCGCGCTGTGGCGTCGCGGACACTCCGGCGGAACTCCGGGATGGGCGCTGCACGGCGAGCGGAACCGCCCATACACGGAGGCGGAGGCACGACGCTTCCTCACCGTGCAGGCAGCGGTGCGCCGGGCGCTGCCGCAGCACCGCCGGGAGGTGGAGGAGATCGCGGCGCTCGCCCGCCCGCTCCTGCCACCGCGGCTGCGGCCCCTGCCGCTGGACATGCCGCCCGCCGGGCCCCTGCCCGCCGTGCCGGCCGCCTGAGCGCCGGTCACCTCCCGCCGGTCAGCTCGCCCAGGACCGCCGTGTAGTGGTCGGCCAGGCGGGCGGCCTCCCCGGCGTCCACGCCGTCCTTCAGCCACTGGAGATCGGTCATGGCCTGCTGCCGGGCCTCCAGCAGAACGTCCAGGTCCGCCGGGTCGGCGCCTTCCCGCACCGCTCGGCGCAGGTCGCGGATGCCCGAGCTATACCAGGCCACCACTGCGGTGATGACCCGCACCGCCCGGTCCCACGAGTCGGTGGGCCCCTGCGGGCCGGGGCCGGCCGGCAGGCCGGTGTTCTCGGCGGGGCCGTCCTCGGGACGGGGGTCGGGCACGCTGGCACCACCTCAGATCGGATCGTCACGGTCGCCGCCAGTCTCACACGCCGGGCCTGCAGCCGATGCCGCGCCCGGTCGTCCAGGCAGCCCAGCGGCAGAACATCCCCAGCCGACCGGGCGACCGGTACCGCCGCCGGTGGGCGAGGGCGTAGGTTGATGGCCGGTCAGGCACAGGGGGAGAGGGCACACGTGGCGCGAGACCTGCGGGCGCTGTTCGGCTCGAACGAGCGGGTAGGCGCCGACGAGGCGTTCACCAACCGGGAGAGCCAGTGGCGCACGGTGACGGACGCGCTCGCCGAGCACCTGGCCCTGGCCGGCGACCCGGACTTCGACGTCCAGGACCTGGAGGCGCCACGGCGCAACGTGCTGGTCTTCCACGGCGTCGGCGGGATCGGCAAAACCACCCTGTCACGGAAGCTCGAGGCCGCGCTCGCCGCCTCCGAGGACCGGCCCGCGCAGTGGGGTGAGCCGACCTGGCCCGCCGCACCGCGGCTGCTGCCGGTCCGCATCGACCTCGCCCGCTCCGCCGGCACCGACTTCGAGCGCCTGGTCCTCGCCCTGCGCGCGGCGCTGGCCGGCCTGGACCGCCCGCTGCCCGCGTTCGACCTCGCGCTCGGCCGCTACTGGGAGCACAACCACCCCGGCGAGCCGCTGGAGGACTACCTGCGCCGCGCCGGTCTGGTCGGCCGCGCCGGACGGGCCCTGCCCGGCCAGCTGCAGGCCGCCCTCGGGGAGGCCGCGCAGCAGCTGGGCCTGCCCGGCGCGATCGGATCCGCCGTCGGCCAGGTCACCACCGCCGCCGTCCGGGCGGTGCGCGAGCGCCGCGCCGCCGCCCGCGCCCTGGCCGGCTGCCCCCGCCTGGCCGACCTCCTGGAGGCCGAGCCGGACCTGGAGGCGCTGTCCTACTACCCGCACCTGCTCGCCTACGAGATCGACCGGCTTCCCGCAAAGAAGGCCGTCGTGCCCATCGTGCTGCTCGACACCTTCGAGGACACCGGCGACCGCACCAACCGCGACCTGGAGCGCCTGGTCCAGCGGGTGGTGTGGCTGATGCCGAACGCCTTGTTCGTCGTCACCGGCCGCTCCCGCCTCCAGTGGGCCGATCCCGCGCTGCAGGGCCAGCTCGACTTCACCGGGCCCGCCGCCTGGCCGCAGCTCGCCGCCCACATCCCCACCGCCCGCGCCGACCAGGCCGCCGCGGATCCGGCCGGATCCGCCGCCCCGAACAGTCCGGCCGGGACGGCGGTCAGCCGGCAGATCCTGATCGGCGACTTCAGCCCCGAGGACTGCGAGGACTACCTCACCCGCCGCCTCACCACCGACGGACAGCCCCTCATCGACGACCAGCTGCGCCAGATCATCACCGCCCGCTCCCACGGCCTGCCCCTCTACCTGGACCTCGCCGTGCTGCGCTTCCTGGAGATCCGCCGCACCCGCACCCCCGAACCCACCGACTTCGAGCACGACTTCCCCGCCCTGCTCGCCCGCACCCTCCAGGACCTCACCCCCGACGAACGCCACGTCCTGCGGGCCGCGAGCCTCCTGGACGCCTTCGACGTCCCCCTCGCCACCGCCGCCGCCGGCCTGGACCGCCAGGCCGCCGCACTGCGCCTGACCGAGCGGCCCTTCGTCCGCGAGCACGAGGCCGCGCTGTGGCCCTACCACCTGCACGCCGTCGTGCGCTCGACGATCCGCCGCGCCGACGACCACACCGACGACCGCTGGTCCCTGGAGGACTGGCAGCACGCCGCCGCCCGCGCCCTCGACGCGCTCGGCGGCCGGTGGACCGCCGAGCGGGACACCGGCGGCCGCGCCCTGCTGACCGGCTGCCTGCGCCAGGGCCTCGTCCTCGCCCGCGACCACCGCCTCGGCCTCGGCTGGCTCGCCGACGCCGCCTGGTCCTACATCTCCGACTCGGTATGGGAACCCATCGCCCCACCCGCACCCGCCGCCGACCCCGGGCAGAGCACCGGGTACGGGCTGGCCAGCACCGCGGTCCTGCAGACTCCGGCCGACGCCCTGGTCGAGGCCCTGCGCACGCTCGCCGCCCGCCAGCGCGAACACCGCACCCACACCGCCGACCGCCTCACCCGCGTCATCGACAGCCGACTGCTGCCCGCGGACCTGACCGACCTCGCCCTCTACTACCGGGCCAAGGCCCACCGCGACCTCGGCCGCGCCGACGCCTCCCGCCAGGGCATGCGGCAGGTCGCCGCCGGCACCACCCGCCTCGCCCCCGCCGCCCGCCGCGGCCTCGCCCACCTCGCCCGCCTCGACGGCGACTTCCCCACCGCGCTCGCCGCCGCCCAGAACCTCGGCTGGGCCGGCCGCCAGCACCGCGTCCTCGGCGACCTGTGGTGGGTCCACGCCGAGATGGACCAGGCCGCCGCCGCCTACGAAGCCGCCCGCACCGACGCCGAACACCACGGCGTCGCCGGCGAGGCCGCCACCTCCCAGGCCCAGCTCGCCTTCGTCCGCGCCTTCACCGACCCCCAGGCCGCGGACGACGACCTCCACCTCGCCGAACAGCTCCTGGCCGGCCTCGACCTGCGCGCCACCACCCTCACCACCCGCATCGCCGCCCTCGTCCGCGACGCCGGCACCCCCGGCGACACCCTCCCCGAACGCGCCGACGTCCTCGGCGCCGAGGTCCGCGCCTCCGGCGTCCGCGCCGCCGAGGCCGCGCTCGCCCTCGCGATCTGCTTCCACCACGCCGTCCTCGACGACCCCGACAACCAGAGCGCGCTCGCGATCGCGATCCGCGACCTCGACCACCTCACCCGCGGCCGCGACTACGCCTACTACACCGACATCGCGGCCTTCATGGCCGGCCAGGAGCTCCAGTTCCCCTCCCCCGCCCGCTGGTACGACGGCCCCGACCAGGTCCGCGACCGCTGGCGCGCCCTCGTCACCGCCCGCCGCACACACCTCCGCCTCTGACCCCGGACAGTCGGCGGGACACGGCCGTCCAGCAGCAGCGGCCCCGCTTCCCGCCGACGTCACAGCCCTTCCCCGCCGCTGACCGGTCGTCTACGGTGAGGTCCCCCGAACACCGGAGGCCCCCGTGCCGGACAGAGCAGACCCCACACCGCAGTACCGCACCTACAGCGGGGAAGACGAAGCCACCGGCGCCCGCTTCGTGATCGCCTACGAGGGCGACGAGGAAGCCGACGACGAACGCAAAGCACAGATGCGCGCCATGATCCGGCGGGTCATCGCGGACCTGCCGGACGAACAACCGCAGGAAAACACCCGGCCGGCACTGCGGCTGGTACGCGGCGACGGCTCCTGAACACGCCGCGGGTCCGCACCCCAGCAGGGTGCGGACCCGCTACGGCGAGGAGCCGATCCGGGGATGGCCATCGCGGGCGCGGCCCAATGGCCGACCGGCACCGGATACCGTGGTCCCAGAGGCAGAGGCAGGAGGAACCCGATGAGTGTCCAACCCGTGTACCAGCCCCCGCAGCCCCGTGTGCCCCGCACCCCCGACGGCATCGCCGCCGCGCTGCAGGGCGGCCGCCGCATGGAGTTCTACCGCGAACTCGGCCAAGCACCCATCGACCAGGCCGAACAGGTTCTGAACCGCTGGTGGTGCGAAGCGGAGATGGACACCGACCCCGCCCAGGACCGCACCATCGCCGCCGCCCGCAACGGCACCCTGCCCACC
The DNA here is from genome assembly GCF_042749955.1 of Kitasatospora sp. NPDC059462. Lineage (NCBI taxonomy): Bacteria > Bacillati > Actinomycetota > Actinomycetes > Kitasatosporales > Streptomycetaceae > Kitasatospora > Kitasatospora sp. NPDC059462. Next base: position 23,833 of record NZ_JBHYUU010000126.1, read on the forward strand.
ACCACCATGGCCGACGTCCTACGGCTGCGGCGCGAACGGGGCGGGGACCTGCCAGGTGAGTAACGAAGAACCGGACGACCTGTGGCCGGTCCTGCCGTCCGAAGCCGTCCAGGACGCCCTGTCCGACCCCAGCCTGCCCGTCGACCTGTTCTCCGTGATCGTCGCCCTCACCGTCGCGATCGCCGAGAACCCGTGGCTGCCGGAGAGCACCGCCCGCGACAGCGCCGGCGACTGGCGCCGGATCCCGATCCCCCACGGACGCGGCCTGGTCGAATACGTCATCGACCCCCACAACCACGTCGTCCGCTTCACCCGTGTCATCCCCCTCTGACACGCCACCGCCCCACAGCCCGGCCCGTCACCCGGGGCCACTCTCGGACGCTAAGCCACCAGCGCCTCAGCACGCCGCCGACCCTCGTGTCGCCGAACTGGCCCATCTCCCAGTAGAACTCCATGCGCCGCGCGAAAGGCAGGGCTTCGGCGACATTGTCCCAGGTACGCGGGACGGGCCGGTAGCCGCCGCCTCGCCCCTGATCGCCTACTCGTCCTCGTAACCGTCGTCGGCCGCCAGCCGCTGCTCCAGGTCGTCTACCCACTCCTGTGCCCAGGCCCGCAGCGCGGCGATCGTGGCGTCGTCGAGCCCGTACGCGGAGAACTCCGCGTCGTCGATCCAGTCCGCGCCGGCCAGCCGGTCACGCAGCTCGGCCAGGTCGAAGACGTCCCGGGCGTGATGGCGACCAAGCTCTTCCATGTCGCGGTGGCTGAACCAGCGGGCGGCGGCCCTCACATCGATGAGGTCGCGGGCGTAGCCGCGGTCGGCGAGTGCCCGCATCTTGGTGCCGACCACGTCGTCGAGGTGCAGGACGGGCCCGATCTCCAGTTGGACGGCCGGCTTCCAGAGGTGTTCCTTGAGGACGTCCACCTCACAGCTTTCACCTGTCGCGGGATCGGTGACCACCAGGCGTCCCGACAGGGGCACGACCTCGACCTCACGGGTCTGCCAGCCCCGCTCGCCGAGTCCTGCGGTGAGGGCGTCGACGACCTCCTTCATCGCGGCGGGGCTCTCGGTGGCAACGTCGAGGTCCTGGCTGAGGCGGTCGGCCAGCCCGTGCGCTTGGACCGCGTAGCCGCCGGTCAGCACCAGCTGGTACGGGGCACCGACAGCCAGGACGTCCGCGAGGAGCCGACGGTGCAGCGGGGTGAGCCTCACGCCGCTGCAGGCCGGGCGGCCGTCGCGAGCTCGGGGAAGGCGCTCTCCCACGCGGTACGGATCGAGGGGCCGACAAGCGTGCGCAGTACCGGCCACAGCTCGACCAGCAGGCCGCCGTTGAGAAAACGGGGCAGGTCATCGTGCTGCCCGTCGTTCAGCAGGATCCGGTACAGGCCCATCCGCTGTCGAGGCTGTCCCAGGTCGAAGGCCCGCAGGCCCGACCAGGCCAGGTGCAGCGGAAGCGAGACCACACCGTCCGCAGGGCCCTCCAGGGTGCCGAGAGACTCCGGCAGGCGGGCTGCCAGCTGACCGGAACGGCTGTCGGCCGAGAGAGGCGTCATGGCGACGATTATCCCTCCCCTCGACCCGGCCGCCGCAGAGCCGTCTTCGTCCGGGGACTCGTTGTGGTCGCTCACTGCGCCCCGAGACGGCGCAGGACCGCGGACGCTGAGGTGCCGGGGGCGGTGCCGGCCCGGACGGCGGCGTGGATGCGGTCGCCCTCCGGGTCCTGGTAGAGCTCGGCGCGCAGCCACCAGCGGCGCAGGACGCCGCCGATCGTCGTGTCGTCGGCCTCCCCCATCTCCCGGTAGAACTCCATCTGCTGCGCGAGGGGCAGGGCTTCGGCGACGCCGTCCTGGGTGCGCGGGATCGGCTGGCGGTCGTCGTGGTGGCCGGGCACGGGCTGGGCGCTCACGGTTCCTCCGGAAGTCTCGTGCGGGCGGGACCGGTCCTAGTACCAACGCCGTTCAGTTAGGCGTGGGGCCTGCATGTCAAGGCCGGTAGGCAAAGCAGCGGAGCTGCCGTAGAAGAGGGCTGTCACTCCAA
>NZ_JBHYUU010000127.1:0-25581 GCF_042749955.1 Kitasatospora sp. NPDC059462
AACAGCCTGCCCCGGTGCTCGGCCAGGAACGCGAACACACTCCCCACCGGGATCAGCTCCCGGCACGTCTCCCACACATCCGGCCCGACCGTCTCCCCGGCCCATTCCCCCATCGCCACGGAAACGAGTCTGGCCCCACCGCTCACGCAGTGGGGCCAGAACCCAACATCTTCATCAGCCTTCTAGCGGCGGGTGAGCGCGGCGATGGCGGTCAGCAGCAGGGCGGAGCCCGCCAGCAGGGCGAGGGTGAGCGGCTCGCCGAAGAAGGCCACGCCGAGGGCCGCGGCGGTGGCCGGTTCGAGCAGGACCAGGACGGCCGCGGTCGCCCCCGGGACGACGGTCAGGCCGGCGAAGTACCAGCGGTAGGCGAGCAGGGTCGGCACCGTGCCCAGGAACAGCAGGGCGGCGGCCGTCGGCAGCGGCGCCCCGGCGGTCGGCAGCACACCGCCGTCCACCGTGAGGGCGAGCGGCAGCAGGCAGAGCAGGCCGGTGGCGAACGCCCCGGTCGAGGCGCGGGCCGTGCCGCCCGCCCGGGCCCACAGGGTGAGGCCGCTCTGCCCGGCGCCGGCCAGGGCGGCGAGCGCCACCCCGAGTGCGGGCCGCGGGCCGCTCACCGGGCCCGCCACCAGCAGGACCAGCCCGCCCAGGGCGAGCAGGTTGGCGGCCGCCGCCCGGCCGGTGAGCCGTTCGCCGAGCAGCAGATGGGCGCCGAGGCTGGTGAGCACCGGCCCGGCGCCGATGGTCACCAGGGTGCCGAGGCCGAGCCCGGCGTACCGCACCGAGCCGAAGTAGGCGCACTGGCTGACCGCCAGCCCGAGCCCGGTGAGCACGGCGGCGCGGCGCGGCCCGGCGGCGGCCCGGGCGGGCAGCAGGGCGAGGCAGCCAGCGGCGACGGCGAACCGCCAGGCGCAGACGGCGACCGGGCCGAGCCCGGCGGCGCCCATCAGCAGGGCGGCCACGGCCCCGCCCGCGCCCCAGGCGACGGCGGCGGCCGAGATGGACAGCAGGCCGTGCCGGAACGGCACGGCGGCATGAGTGGTCATGCGTTCGATCTCCACGACGGGGTGCCGGGCGGGGCCCGGCCGGATGAGGTCCACCGGCGCAGCGGGCGGCACTCGTCGGCCCGGGAACGGCGCGGCCGCCGGGCTGGGTGCGTGGAGTGGGCCGCCCGCTAGCGGACGGGCGGCGGCAGGATCCGGGAACGCATGGGGCCACCCTACGTGACACCCGGAACGGGCTGCATCTCTATACGAACAGCCTGATTTTCATCACCGGTTCCGCCTTATCATCCCGCGCCGGGACGAATCAATGCTCAAATCTGGCTCAAATACCGAAACTACTCATCCGTCACGTAACGGGTGCATGAACAGATGGCCGCCTACCTGCGGAAATATCCTGCGAAGTAGGTAAACATTCAGTAATGAAATCTGTGCAGATGTCTCTGAATCCGCCTACCGTGTGTCAACTCTCCGAGCTCCGCACGACCGGAGCCCCCACAGCACAGAGAGATTGCGCATGGCCTCCCTCAACCAGCTCTCCCCGCCCGGTTCGGGCACCGGTTCCGGCACCGGAACCACCACCCACCGGTCGCTGCGCCGCGAAGTCGGTCTCATCGGCCTCATGTGGGCCTCGGTCGGCTCGATCATCGGCTCGGGCTGGCTCTACGGCGCGAAGAACGCCGTCGTCGTCGCCGGACCGGCGGCGCTCGTCTCCTGGGGCATCGGCGCGGTCGCCATCGTGCTGCTCGCCTTCGTGCACGCCGAGCTCGGCGGCATGTTCCCGGTCGCCGGCGGCACCGCCCGCTACCCGCACTACGCCTTCGGCGGGCTGGCCGGCATGTCGTTCGGCTGGTTCTCCTGGCTCCAGGCCGCCACCGTCGCGCCCATCGAGGTCGAGGCGATGATCGGCTACGCCGGGCACTGGGAGTTCGCGCAGGGCTTCCTCAACGACAACGGCACCCTCACCCCGAGCGGCATGGTCGTCGCCGTGCTGCTGATGGCCCTGTTCGTGGCGGTCAACTTCCTCGGCGTCCGGGTGCTCGCCCGCACCAACAGCGCCGCCACCTGGCTGAAGATCTTCGTCCCGCTGTTCGCGATCTTCGTGCTGTCCGTGAGCAACTTCCACGGCTCCAACTTCACCTCGCACGGCTTCGCCCCGTTCGGCATCAAGGGCGTGCTCACCGCCGTCAGCGCCAGCGGCATCATCTTCGCCCTGCTCGGCTTCGAGCAGGCGATCCAGCTGGCCGGCGAGAGCCGCAACCCCAAGCGCGACATCCCGCGCGCCGTGCTCGGCTCGGTCGCCATCGGCACCGCGATCTACGTGCTGCTGCAGGTCGTCTTCATCGCCGCGCTGCCCGCCTCCACCTTCGCCGGCGGCTGGGACAAGCTCGACTTCCCCGGCATCGACGGCCCCTTCGCCGGCCTCGCCACCCTGGTCGGCCTCGGCTGGCTGGCCTGGGTGCTGTACTTCGACGCCATCGTCTCCCCCGGCGGCACCGGCCTCATCTACACCACCTCCACCTCGCGCATCGCGTACGGCCTCAGCAAGAACGGCTACGCGCCGCAGCTGTTCGAGCGGGTCGACAAGCGCGGTGCGCCGTGGTTCGGCCTCCTCATGTCGTTCGTCACCGGCGTCGTCTGCTTCATGCCCTTCCCGAGCTGGCAGGAGCTGGTCGGCTTCATCACCTCGGCCAGCGTGCTCATGTACGCCGGCGCCCCGCTCGCCTTCGGCGCCCTGCGCCGCCGGCTGCCGGCCCGCGAGCGTTCGTACCGCCTGCCCGGCGGCGCGATCATCTCCCCGGCGTCCTTCATCGTCTCCAGCCTGATCATCTACTGGTCCGGCTGGCACACCCTGTCCCGCCTGGGCATCGCGATCGTCATCGGCTACCTGCTGCTCGGCAGCTACGCCACGTACGCCATCCGCAAGGGCCTGCCGAACGCCCCGCACATGGACTGGCGGGCCGCCCAGTGGCTGCCGGCCTACCTGCTGGGCCTGGGCCTGATCTCCTGGCAGGGCGGCTTCGGCGACGGCACCGGCCGGATCCCGATGTGGTGGGACATGGCGGCGGTCGCGGCGTTCTCCCTGGTGATCTACTACTGGGCGATCCGGGTCGCGCTGCCGGCCGAGATCATCGAGCGGAACATCGAGGACGTCGAGGTCGTCGACGAGGGCGGTCACTGAGACACCGTCCGACACCGCGGACGGGGCCCGCCGGCCGTGCGCCCGGCGGGCCCCTTCCGTGTCGCGCTACAGCGACAGCACCGACCGCAGGGCGTGCTCCACGGCGGCCTCGGGGTCGTCGGCGGGGTGCTCGGACCGCCAGGCGACGAAGCCGTCCGGTCGCACCAGCAGGGCCCCGTCGGGGCGGACGCCGTGCAGGGCGGCGAAGTCGGCGCCCGGCTCGGGGGCCAGGTCGTCGTCCGCGCCGTCACCGATCCGGTAGGCGTCCAGCGGGACGGCCAGCCGGTCGGCCGCCCGGCGGGCGGCGTCCCGCCAGGCGGTGCCCGCCGAGCCGGTCAGCAGCACCATCGCCTGCTCGTACAGGTCGAGGGTGGACAGCCGCACGCCCGCCCGCAGCAGCCACTGGTGCGGGGCCCGGCTGCCCGGCTCGCCCGCCGACTCGAAGGCCTCCGGGACCACCGGGCCGGCCGGGTCGGTGCCCAGCACCGCGCCCTCCCGGTAGCGGTAGCCGAGCGCCACCGCCAGCACCCCGGCCTGCCGGCCGACGCCCGGGACCACGGCGTAGCCGGGGTGGCTGTGCTCGGCGGAGCGGGCCGAGGCGCGCTCGCCGGTCACCCGGGCCACCGGCCGGCGCTCCTGCCCGTACGTCTCCAGCAGCCCCGGGCCGGCCCAGCCGCAGAGCACCGCGGCCAGCTTCCAGGCCAGGTTGTGCGCGTCCTGGATGCCGGTGTTGGAGCCGAACGCGCCGGTCGGGGACATCTCGTGCGCCGAGTCCCCGGCCAGGAAGACCCGACCCCCCGAGTAGCGCTCGGCGACCCGCTCGGCGGCGTGCCACGGGGCCTTGCCGGTCACCTCGACGTCGAGTTCGGGCATCCCGACGGCGGCCCGGATGTGCCGGGCGCAGCGCTCGTCGGTGAACGCCTCCAGCGGCTCGCCGTGCTCCGGGTGCCAGGGCGCGTGGAAGACCCACTCCTCCCGGTTGTCGACCGGCAGCAGGGCCCCGTCCGCCTCCGGGTTGGTGAGGTAGCAGGCGATGAAGTGGCGGTCGCCGACCGCCTCGGCCAGCCGCTTCGCCCGGAAGGTGATGCTGACGTTGTGGAACAGCTCGCCCTGGCCGCTCTGGCCGATGCCCAGCCGGGTGCGGGCCGGGCTGCGCGGACCGTCCGCCGCGACCAGGTACTCCGCCCGGACGACCCGCTCCTCGCCGGTCTCCCGGCTGCGCAGCAGCGCCGTCACCCCGTCGGCGTCCTGTTCGAAGGAGAGCAGCTCGGTGCCGAAGCGGATCTCGGCGCCCAGGTCGCGGGCCGCGCGGCGCAGCACCGGCTCCAGGTCGTTCTGGCTGCACAGGCACCAGGAGCTGGGGCTGAACCGGGCCAGCCGCCCGCCGGGGTCGATCTCCCGGAACAGCCACTCCTGCTCCTCGCCGGTTAGCGAGGGCGCCTGGAGGATGCCGTGGTTGGGGGCCAGCACGGACGCCGCCTCGCGGATCGCCGGCTCGATCCCGGCCACCCGGTAGAGCTCCATCGTCCGCACGTTGTTGCCTCGGCCGCGCGGGTGATGCGAGGTGTCGGCGTGCTTCTCGACCAGCAGGTGCCTGACACCCAGTCGGCCGAGGAAGAGCGAGGCCGACAGCCCGACCAGCGAGCCGCCGACGATCAGGACCGGTACCCGGTCGTCCACCTTCGGATTCATCAATTGCTCCAGCCTGTACGGGAGTTCGGGGCCGAATACGAGGCTCGGCGCAGCCCGCTCGGGGGCTCGCGGGCACGGCGGCCCGGTCCTACCGTCCCCCGCGCCGGGGTCCTTGTGCCGTCTCTTCGCCCGGATGGCCCGCATATCTCGCGCCACCCGGGAGCGCCGCGCACGATCGACCTCAGGCCTGATGGCCGACCGACACCGCAGCACCCCTCCCGCCGGGGGCCGCCCGGCCCCCACCGGCACCGGCGCCGCCGCACGCGGCCCCCGACGCGCGCGGCCCAGAAGCAGAAAGTGGATCATGACGACCCTGTCCGAACCGCCCGCCCGGCAGCACTCCCCCTCCGAGACCCGCCTGCGGGTGGTGCTGATGCTGGAGATCCAGGACGGCGCCCAGCAGCGCTTCATGGACGTGTACGAGAAGCTGCGCCACCAGGTCGCGACCGTCCCCGGCCACGTCAGCGACCAGCTCTGCCAGTCGATCAACGACCCCCGCCAGTGGCTGATCACCAGCGAGTGGGAGGACCAGGAGACCTTCCTGGAGTGGGTGGACAGCCCGGCCCACCGGGAGATGGTCAAGCCGATGCACGGCTGCGTCAGCGACACCTTCCGCTCGCTGCGCTACGCCATCCTGCGGGAGACCTCCGCCGCCGGCGCCACCGGCAGCCGCGCGCCGCTGGAGGTGCCGGCCGACCTGCCGCGCTCCGCCCCGGCCGGGCAGGCCGGCCCGCCGAAGGCGGACCCGGGCCCGGACGGGGTGGTCCGGCACGCGCTCACCTTCACCGTCGAGCCCGGCAGCGAGCCCGAGGTCGCCCGGATCCTGTCCGGCTACGCCTCCCCCCGCGCGGAGGTGGACGGAACCACCCGGCTGCGGCGCACCTCGCTGTTCATGCACGGCAACCGGGTGGTCCGCGCGGTCGAGGTGATCGGCAGCCTGGGCGACGCGCTGCGGCACGTCGCGATGCAGCCCGAGGTGCGCGCCGTCGAGGAGGCGATCAACCCGTACCTGGAGGAGGCCCGCCAGTTGGGCGACCCGCAGGCGGCGCGCGCCTTCTTCGCCCGGGCCGCGCTGCCGGCCGCCAACCAGGCGGTGGGCGGCTCCCCCGTCTCCGGGCGGCTGCACCGGCACGCCGTGCTGTACCCGGTGAAGCCCGGCAACGGGAAGGTGGTCACCGACCTGCTCGCCGAGTACGACCTCCTGGCCACCGCCGACCCGACCGGCCCGGTGGCCGGCAGCACCGTCTTCCACCGCGAGGACGTCGTGGTGCGGCTGGTGGACCTGCGGGTGCCGCCGGAGGCGGACCCGGCGGCGGCGCTGGGCGTGGCCGGCGAGCGCGAGGCGACCCTCCTGGGCCGGCTGCTCGACCTCGGTCCGGAGGGCGACCTGCGCACCGACGCCGGGCTGCGCGCCTTCCTCGCCGCCCGCAGCATGAACCCGGTCACCGACCGGACGTCCCAGGACTCCTGACCACCTCCCGCCCCCGGCAACAGAAGGAAGAAACCATGTCCACGCAGTACCCACGGATCGTGCACGTCTCCGAGGCCCCGGAGAACCGCCGGCGCGGCGGCGACCTGCGCGCCATGCTCACCCCGACCACCTGCGGCGCCACCAGCGGGTTCATGGGGCTGGCCATCCTGCAGCCGGGCGAGCGGATCGGCGAGCACTACCACCCGTACTCCGAGGAGTTCGTGTTCGTCGTCACCGGCGACCTGGAGGTGGACCTGGACGGCGAGACCCGGGCGCTCAAGCCCGAACAGGGGCTGCTGATCCCGGTCGACATGCGCCACCGGTTCCGCAACGTCGGCGACTCGGTGGCCAAGATGGTCTTCCACCTCGGCCCGCTGGCGCCGCGCCCCGAACTCGGCCACGTCGACACCGAGGAGACCGGGCCGGTGGTCAACTCCGGCCCGCCGGAACACGCCAAGGTGGGCTCGTGAGCCGCCGTCGGGTCGCCGTCACCGGTATCGGCGTGGTCGCGCCCGGAGGGGTCGGGGTCCCGGCGTTCTGGGACCTCCTCACCGCCGGGCGGACGGCGACCCGGGGCATCACGCTCTTCGACCCCGCCGGGTTCCGGTCCCGGATCGCCGCCGAGTGCGACTTCGACCCGGCGGCCCACGGGCTCGGCCCGGAGGACGTCCGACGGGCCGACCGCTACGTGCAGTTCGCGATGGTCGCGGCCGACGAGGCGGTCGCCGACGCCGGACTCGACCTGGCCGCCGAGGACCCGTGGCGGATCGCCGTCTCGCTCGGCACCGCCGTCGGCGGCACCACCCGGCTGGAGCACGACTACGCCCTGGTCAGCGCCGGCGGCGCGCGCTGGGACGTCGACCACCGGCTCGCCGAACCGCAGCTGCACCGGGCGTTCGCGCCCAGCACGCTCGCCTCCGCGGTCGCCGAACGGACCGGGGCGCACGGGCCGGTGCAGACCGTCTCCACCGGCTGCACCTCCGGCCTGGACGCCATCGGCTACGGCTTCCAGGCGGTCGAGGACGGGCGCGCCGACATCTGCGTCGCCGGCGCCTCCGACTCGCCGATCTCGCCGATCACCGTCGCCTGCTTCGACGCCATCAAGGCCACCAGCGAACGCAACGACGACCCGGCGCACGCCTCCCGGCCGTTCGACGCCCACCGCGACGGCTTCGTGCTCGGCGAGGGCGGCGCCGTCCTGGTGCTGGAGGAGCTGGAGCACGCCCGCCGGCGCGGCGCGCGGATCTACGGCGAGATCGGCGGCTTCTCGACCTTCGGCAACGCGTACCACATGACCGGCCTCACCCAGGAGGGGCTGGAGATGTCCCGGGCGATCGACCACGCGCTCGACCACGCCCGGATCGACCGCCAGGACGTCGACTACGTCAACGCGCACGGCTCGGGCACCAAGCAGAACGACCGGCACGAGACGGCGGCCGTCAAGCGCTCGCTCGGCGAGCACGCGTACCGGACGCCGATGAGCTCGATCAAGTCGATGGTCGGGCACTCGCTCGGCGCGATCGGCGCGATCGAGGTGGTCGCCTGCACCCTCGCGCTGGACCGCGGGGTGGTGCCGCCGACCGCCAACTACGAGACACCCGACCCGGAGTGCGACCTCGACTACGTGCCGCGCACCGCGCGGGAGCTGCCGCTGCGGAACATCCTGTCGGTCGGCAGCGGATTCGGCGGATTCCAGTCCGCCGTCGTGCTCACAAGAACGGGGTGAGATCCATGACGTCACGTCAGCAGAACCGCCGGGCGGTGATCACCGGCCTGGGTGTGGTGGCACCGAACGGCGTGGGGGCCGACGCCTTCTGGAAGGCCACCCGGCAGGGCGTGAGCGTCCTCGACCGGATATCCCGCGAGGGCTGCGCGGACCTCCCGCTGCGCATCGCGGGCCAGGTGCGGGACTTCGATCCGCGGGCCGCCATCGACAACCGCTACCTGGTGCAGACCGACCGGTTCACGCACTACGCGATGGCCGCCGCCGACCAGGCGGTGGCGGACGCCGGCTTCGTCGCCGACCCCGAACAGCCGTACGCGGTGGGCGTGGTGACCGCGGCCGGCTCCGGCGGCGGCGAGTTCGGCCAGGGCGAGCTGCAGCAACTGTGGGGCAAGGGGCCGCAGTTCGTCGGCCCCTACCAGTCGATCGCCTGGTTCTACGCGGCCAGCACCGGCCAGATCTCCATCCGCGGCGGCTACAAGGGCCCGTGCGCGGTGGTGGCCAGCGACGAGGCGGGCGGCCTGGACGCGCTCGCGCACGCCGCCCGGGCCGTCGAGCACGGCACCGACGCGGTGGTGGTCGGCGCCGCCGAGGCCCCGCTCGCGCCCTACTCGATGGTCTGCCAGCTCGGCTACCCCGAGCTGAGCCTCGCCGACCGGCCCGACCGGGCCTACCTGCCGTTCTCCCCCGACGCGGCCGGCTTCGCCCCCGCCGAGGGCGGCGCGATGCTGCTGCTGGAGGACGAGACGACCGCCCGCCGGCGCGGGGCCGCCGTCCGGGCGTACATCGCCGGCCACGGCGCGACGTTCACCGGGGCCTCCCGCTGGGTGGAGTCCCGCGAGGGCCTGGCCGCGGCGATCCGGATCGCCCTGGAGCGGGCCCGGATCGCGGCGGAGGAGATCGACGTGGTCTTCGCCGACGCCCTCGGCGTCCCGGCCGCCGACCGCGCCGAGGCGCTCGCGCTGGCCGACGCGCTCGGCCCCTACGCCGAGCGGGTCCCGGTCACCGCCCCCAAGTCCGGCACCGGGCGGGCCTACTGCGGCGCCCCCGCGCTGGACACCACCGCCGCCGTGCTCGCCATGGAGGACGGCGTGCTGCCGCCCACTCCCCATGTCACCGAGGTCGCCCACGACCTCGCCCTGGTGACCGGCCGGGCCCGGCCGGCCGAACTGCGCACCGCGCTGGTGCTCAGCCGCGGGCTGATGGGCTCCAACTCGGCGCTGGTGCTCCGGCGCGGCGAGCCGTCCTGAACCCGTCCCGATCCCCTGCTCCGCCCGCTCACCACCGCCCGCCCACCCCCGTCCACCCTCCCCGCTCACCACTCGCTCGCAACGAAGGGACACCCCCGTGAGCAACACCCTCAGCTATCCCGAACTCGCGGCGCTCATCCAGGCCCGGGCCGGCGTCGTGATCGACCCGGCCTCCCTGGAGCGCCCCGGCGCCGCCTTCGACGAGTTCGGCGTGGACTCCCTCGGCCTGCTCGGCGTGGTCGGCGAACTGGAGAACCGGCACGGCGTGAAGGTCACCAACGGCGCGGAGTCGGCCAAGACCCCCGCCGAGTTCCTGCAGTTGGTCAACTCCGCCGTCACCGCGAAGGCGGGTGCCTGAGATGCCCGGACACACCGACAACGAGATCGTCATCGCCGCCCCGCTCGACCTGGTCTGGGAGGTCACCAACGACCTGGAGAACTGGCCGCAGCTGTTCAGCGAGTACGCCTCCGTCGACGTGCTGGAGCGCGACGGCGACCGGGTGCGGTTCCGGCTGACCATGCACCCCGACGAGGACGGCAAGGTGTGGAGCTGGGTCTCCGAGCGCACCACCGACCGCTCCGAACTCGCCGTGAACGCCCGGCGCGTGGAGCCCGGCCCGTTCGAGTTCATGGACATCCGCTGGGAGTACGCCGAGGTGCCGGCCGGCACCCGGATGCGCTGGGTGCAGGACTTCGCGATGAAGCCCACCGCCCCGGTCGACGACGAGGGCATGGTCAACCACATCAACCGCAACTCCCGGATCCAGATGCAGCTGATCCGCGAGAAGGTCGAGAAGAAGGCGGCGGAGGTCTGATCATGGCGTCCCCCGTGACCACCCCCGGGAGCGTGCCCGGGACGGCGCAGACCCACCGCGCCCTGATCGTCGCCCGGATGCAGCCGGACGCGGCCGCCGGCATCGCCGAGGTGTTCGCCGACTCCGACAACCGGGGTGAACTCCCGCACCTGATCGGGGTGACCGGACGCAGCCTGTTCCAGTTCGGCGACGTCTACCTGCACCTGATCGAGGCGGACCGCCCGCCGGGCCCGGCCGTCGCCCAGGTGACCGGCCACCCCGAGTTCCGGGCGATCAGCGACACGCTCGCCGCGTTCGTCCAGGCCTACGACCCGGCCACCTGGCGGGGGCCGAAGGACGCGATGGCGCGCGAGTTCTACCGCTGGGACCGGCGCGGCTGAGCACGCGCCGGCGGTGACCGGGCGGACACCCCGGGGCCTCACGGTCCCGGGGTGTCCGCCTGCCCGGCGCGCGTGCTCAGCGTGCGTGCTCAGCGCGCGGCGGTGCCGACCGTCATCGCGGCGAGGACGGTCCGCCAGTCCTCGCCGGGCTCCGGGCGCAGCGGTCCGGCCAGCGCGTCGGCCCGGTAGTGCCAGGGCCGCAGCAGCTCGGGGTCGGCGTCCGGACCGTGCACGACGGGGCTGGACGAACCGAGCAGCCGGACCAGTTCGGCGGTGAACCCGGCCCAGGGGACATGGCCGGTGACCGCGTTGACGACCCGGCCGGGCGCGAGCGCCGTGCTCGCGGTGACGGCCCGGGCGAGCGCCGCGGAGTGCACCCAGCCGACGCCCGCCCGGCCCCCGTCCGCGGGTGGCAGCAGGATCCGGCGGCCGGCCAGCGCGGCCTGGTAGAGCGAGCCGGTGGCACCCCAGCGCAGCTGGTCGCGCAGCCGCCGGTGCGGGCCCCAGACGATCGGCGGTCGAACCACCGCGACCGGGCCGCGGGCCGCGGGGGCGGCGTCCAGGAGGATCCGCTCGCAGTCGAGCTTGGCCCGGCCGTACGGGCTGAGCGCTCCGGCGGCGGGGGCGCCCTCGGCCACCTCGCCCGGGGCGGGGCGGCCGTAGGCGTCGACGCTGCTGACGAAGACGAACCCGCCGGTGCCGCGCCAGCCGCCGACCAGCGCGCGCATCGCGGCGAGGTCGACGGCGTGCTCGGTGAAGGTGCAGGCGGCGTGGACGACGGTGTCCACGCCCTCGACGGCCCGGCGCAGACTGTCCGGGTCGGCGAGGTCGCCCTCGGCCACCTCGACACCGGTGGCGGCCACCAGGTGGGCCGACTCGGGGCGCACCAGCGCCCGGACGGGGCGGCCCTGGGCGAGGAGTTCCTGAAGGACCGCGGCGCCGACGCCGCCGGAGGCGCCGGTGAGCAGCACCGTCCCGGCGCACGCGGCGGGCCGCCCGGGCGCTGGGCGGCGGCCGGGGGTGGCGCGGCGTTCGGCGGCCCGGGTGGCGAGCAGGAGCGCCAGGGCGCGCGGGGTGCGCTGCTCCAGCACGTCCAGACCCGTCAACGGCACACCGACCCGGCCCCGCAGCCGCTCCGCCACCTGCACCGCCGCCAGGGAATGACCACCGAGCCGCAGGAAGTCCCCGTCCGGCGACGAACGCACCCCCAGCACCTCCGCGAACACCTCCACCACCTCCGGCAGGCACACCGGGGCGGCGGTCCGGCCGGGGAGGCGGGCGGGGTCGAGGGTGCCGTCGGGGTGGCGCGGGATGCGGTCCAGCAGGGTGACGGCGAGCGGCAGCCGGTCCGTCTGCGGGAGCCGTCGGCGCAGCGCGGCGCGCAGTTCGGCGCCGCTGGGGGCGACCGGGCCGCGCACGCTCGCGTAGGCGAGGGCCGGGCCGTGGCCGGCGAGGTGGAGGGCGGCGTCGGTGACCCGGGGGTCGGCGAGCAGGGCGGTGACGGCGGGGTGTTCGCCGCCGGGCGGCGTGAGGCGTTGGCCGGGCGGGGTGAGGCGTTCGCCGGGCAGTTCGGAGAGCGGGCGGTCGGCGTCGGCGGCGAGGGCGGTGAGCAGGTCGGTGAAGGCGGTGTGCAGACGGCGCGCGGTGGGCTCGTCCAGCGCCGCCGGGTCGTGCTGCAGCAGGCAGCGCGGCCGGGGGCCGTCCTCGACCAGCAGGCTCAGGCCGAACTTCGCGAGCCCGAGGTCGACCTCGACGGCCCGCGCCGTGAGGCCGGGCAGCGTCAGCGGCTCCGGGGGGCGGACCAGGTCGCAGCTCACGGCGAGCAGCGGGGTGCCGTCCTCGCCCCGGGCGGCGGGACCGAGGTGCTCGACGACCAGGTCGAAGGGCACCTCGTGGTGCTCCTGGGCGTCGAGCAGGGCGGTGCGCACGGCGGCCAGCACCTCGGTGAAGGCCGGGTCGCCGCCGGGCCGGGGCAGCCGGGCGCGCACGGCCAGGGTGTTGACCTGGAGGCCGATCAGCCGGCGGAGTTCCGGCCGGGCCCGGTGGCCGCCGGCGCAGCCGAGGACGAGGTCGGAGCCGCCGGTGGCGGTGCGCAGGGCGGCGAAGGCGGCGGCCAGCACGACGGTGAACGGGGTCGCGCCGTGCCGGGCGCCGAGCTGGCGCAGGCCGTCGAGGGTCCCGGCGGTGAGCGGGGCGGTGTGCAGGACGGCGCGGCGTTCGGGGGTGCCGGGCGGGACGGCGCGCAGCAGCGGCAGCGGGCGGGCGCCGGCGAGGCGGCCGGCCCGTTCGGCGGCCGCGGCGGCGAGCCGGTCGTCGCGGGCGCGTTCCCAGCGGGCGTAGTCGGCGTACTGGAGGCCCGGTTCGGGCAGGCCGGGCGGGCGGCCGTCGGCGGCGGCCGCGTAGAGCCCGGCGAGTTCGGCGGCGAGGACGGGCAGCGAGCCGCCGTCGACGGCGATGTGGTGGAGGGTGAGCAGCAGGGTGTGGTCGTCGGGGGCGTGCCGGACGACCAGGGCGCGCAACGCCGGGCCGGCGGCGAGGTCGAAGGGCCGGGCCGCCTCGGCGTGCAGCAGGGCGGTGGCGGCCTCGGGGGTGGCGTGCCGGACGGGCAGCGGGACGGGGGTGGCGGGTCCGATGTCCTGGTGGGGGCGGTCGTCGTGGTGGCCGTAGCGGGTGCGCAGGATGTGGTGGCGGGTGGTGAGGCCGGTCAGGGCGGTGGCGAGGGCGTGGAGGTCGAGCGGGCCGCGCAGCCGGGTGGCCAGCGGGACGTGGTAGCGGGGGCCGCCCTGGCCGAGGCGTTCCATCAGCCACATCCGCTGCTGGGCGTGGGAGAGCGGGGCCGGGCCGGGGGTGCGGGTGAGGGGCGCGCCGGGGTCGGCGGACGCGGCGGCCGAGGCGCGGCGGCGGGCGCGGCGGAGCAGGTCGGCCTGGCTGGTCATCGGGCGGGCTCCTCGGGGGTCTGCGCGGCATCGTCGTCGGCCTCGGCCCCGTCGTCGGCATCGGCGTCGGCGGCGTCGGCGGCCAGCAGGGCCCGTTCGACCAGCGCGGCCTGGCCGGCCACGGTCGGGTGGTCGAGGAAGTCGCCGAGCGGCAGGTCGACGCCGAGGTCCTCGCGGAGGTCGTCGACCACCCACATGGCGAGCAGCGAGTGCCCGCCCTCGGCGAAGAAGTCCGCGTCCGGGGCGGTGACCGGGTGCTCCAGGGCGCGCGACCAGGCGGCGGCGACCACCTGCTGGATCGGCGTCAGCGTGCCGGGGGTGGGGGTGGCGCCGGGGGCGGGAGCCAGTGCGCCGTCGTCGGCGGCCAGCGCGCGCCGGTCGACCTTGCCGCTGCCGGTGAGCGGCAGCGCGTCGAGCAGCGTCCAGGCGGTCGGGACCAGGTGGGCCGGGAGCCGTTCGGCGAGCCGGCGGCGCAGCGCCTCGGGCGCCGGGCGCAGGCCCTCGGCGGGGACCACGTACGCGGTCAGCGCGGCGTCCTCCTGGCCGGCCCGGCGCACCACGACGGCCGTCTCGGCCACCTCGGGAAGGCTCCGCAGGGCGTGCTCGACCTCGCCGGGCTCGATCCGGAAGCCGCGCACCTTCACCTGGTCGTCCAGCCGGCCGTGGTACTCCAGGACGCCGTCCGGGCGGCGCAGCACCCGGTCGCCGGTGCGGTAGGCGCGGCCGGTGCCGGGGAGGACGGCGAAGCACTCGGCGGTCAGGCCGGGCCGCCCGAGGTAGCCGAGCGCCACCCGGGCGCCGGAGATCCACAGTTCGCCGCGGGTGCCGTCGGGGACGGGGCGGCGGTCGGCGTCGAGGACGAGGGTGCCCGCGCCGCCGAAGGGGCGGCCGATCGGCACCGGTCCGGTGCGGTCGGCGGGCCGCACCCGGTGCAGGGTGGTGAAGGTGGTGGCCTCGGTGGGTCCGTAGACGTTGAACAGCCGGAGCCAGGGGAAGGCCCGCAGCACGGCGTCCGCGTGCCCGGCCGAGAGCGCCTCGCCGCCGGCCAGCACGGTGCGCAGCACGCCGAAGACCCGGGAGCGGCGGGCGGCCAGCTGGTGGAACAGCGCGGTGGTGAGGAAGGCGGTGGTGACGCCGAACCGCTCGACGTCGCGGGCGAGTTCCTCGGCGCTGGGGCGCTCGGCCGGGGACAGCGCGACGGCGGCGCCACGGGCCAGCGGCCCCCAGAGTTCGAAGGTGGCGGCGTCGAAGGCGACCGGCGAGTGGTGCAGCACGCGGTCGCCGGGGCCGAGGGCGGGGCCGTCGGCGGCGGTGACCAGGTCGGCGACGGCGCCGTGCGGGACCAGCACGCCCTTCGGGCGGCCGGTGGAGCCGGAGGTGTAGTAGACGAGGGCCGCCGCGTCCGGGGCCGGGGGCCCGGGTGTGCGCGGCGTCCCGGGGCCGGTGCCGGCGATCGCGGTGGGGCCGAGTTCGGCGAGGACGAGGACGTGTTCCTCGGGCAGGCCCGCCTCGGCGAGCAGCGCCTTGTCGCCGAGGGTGAGCCGGGCGCCGGCGTCGTCGAGCATGGCGCGCAGCCGCGGGCGCGGGTACGCCGGGTCGAGCGGGACGACGTGGCCGCCGGCCCACCAGACGGCGAGCTGGGCGACGGGCAGGCGGGCGGCGCGGGCGCAGAGCAGGCCGACGGCGCTGCCCGGGCGGACCCCGCGGGCGGTCAGCTCCGCGGCCAACCGGGCGGCGGCGGTGGTGAGTTCGCGGTAGGTGAGGGTGGTGCTGCCATCGGTGGCGGCGAGCGCGTCGGGGCGTTCGGCGGCCTGCCGGGCGACGAGTTCGGGGACGGTGGTGACGGGGCCGGTCATGGGTGGGTCCTTCCGGGCGCCCCGGCGGCATGCCGGAGCGCCCTGCGGCGAGGGTCGGGAGGAGGGGCGGCGCGGCGCGGCGGGTCAGCCGGCGGCCCGCTCGTCGAGCAGGAGCGCCACGGCCCGCAGGTCGGGCTGGCGCAGCAGCTGCGGCGCGCGCAGCCGCACCCCGCACTCCTCCTCCAGGGCGGCCAGCAGCCGGGCCGCGGTGACGGACGTGCCGCCCGCGTCCAGGAAGTTGTCGTCGAGGGTGAGAGCGGTGTGCCCGAGCAGGTCGCGGCAGATCCGCAGCACGGTCCGCTCGGTGGGCGTCGTCACCTCCCCGGCGGCCCGGCCGTCCTGCTGGGCGGCCGCTTCCTCGGCCTTGAGCAGCGCGGCCCGGTCGATCTTGCCGTTGGCGTCCAGCGGGAAGGCGTCCACCAGCCGCAGGACGCCCGGCACGGCCTGCTCCGGCAGCCAGGGCCGCACCGCCTCCAGCAGCGGGGCGCCGTCCGCCGGTCCGGCCCCGGCGGCGGTGGGCTGGACGAAGGCGAGCAGCTGGGCGCCGCCGCCGGCCGGGGCCGGGCGGGCGACGACGGCGGCGCGCCGCACCCGGGGGTCGCGTTCGAGGGCCGCCTCGACCTCGGCCGGCTCGATCCGCACACCGCTGACCTTGACCTGGTCGTCCAGCCGGCCGAGGAACTCCAGCACCCCGTCCGGGCGCATCAGGACCCGGTCGCCGGTGCGGTAGACCCGGTCGGTGCCGTCGACCTCGTCGGGCGCGGAGACGAAGCGCTCGGCGGTGAGCCCGGCGTCGAGGTAGCCGATGGCCAGGCCCTGGCCGCCGATCCGCAGTTCGCCCGCCTCGCCGAGCGGCAGCGGGTGGCCGTTCTCGTCGGTCACCAGGACGATCGCGCCGGGGATCGGGCGGCCGATCGGCGGCGCGCCGGTGCCGTGGCCGTCGCCGGGCGCCATGGTGTGCACGGTGGTGACCACGGTGGCCTCGGCCGGGCCGTAGGCGTTGTGGACGGTCGCGGTGACGTCCGGGCCGGGGGCGCGGCGCAGCCGGTCGCCGCCGACCATGAGGTGGCGCAGCGGCAGCCCGCCGGGCCACGGGCGGTCCAGGACGGGTTCGGCGAGCGGGGTGGGCAGCACGCCGACGGTGATGCCGGCGGTGCGCCACCAGTCGGTGAGCGCGGCCGGGTCCCAGCGGACGGCCTCGGGGGCGACGACGAGCGCCGCACCGGAGCCGAGGGCGGCCCACAGCTCCATCAGGTGCGGGTCGAAGGCGACGCCGATGAGCAGGCTGTGCCGGTCGCCGGGGCCGAGGCCGGTCAGCTCGCGGTACCACGTGAGCAGGGCGCCGAGCGCGGTCTGGCCGACCGCGACGGCCTTGGGCAGGCCGGTGGAACCGGAGGTGAGCACGGTGTACTGGGTGCCCCTGGGGGCCTTGGCCTCGGCCTCCCCGGTGGTCGCGGGATCGGCGAAGGCGGCCACCGTCCGCCGGGCGCCGGGGGCCGCGAGCGGGCGGTGCAGCCCGTCGCGGTGGGCGGGCGGCAGCAGCTCCGGGTCACCGATCAGGCAGGCGGGGCGCAGCTGTTCGGCGACGGCCCGCAGCCGGCGCTCGCCGGGGCGCGGGCCGAGCGGGAGGTGGACGGCGCCCAGTCTGGCGACGGCCACGGTGGCGGCGACCAGGGCGGCGGAGTGGTCGAGACAGAGGCCGACCAGGTCGCCGGGGCGCACGTGCCCGGCCAGCTGCCGGGCCACGTCGTCGGCGAGGCGGTCGAGTTCGGCGTAGCCGAGGGTCAGGTCCCCGTCGATCAGGGCGGGGGCGTGCGGGGTGCGGCGGGCCCAGCTGGTGAACAGGTCGAGGACGGCGCCGTCGCGGTGCGGGCGGCCGTGGGCGACGGAGAGGCCGGGCAGCGTCGCGGGCACGGGGCGGGCCGGGGTGGTGGTCATGTGAGTCCTCCGGACGTCGGTCGATGGTCGTCGGTACGGGGTCAGCCCAGGCCCATCGCCCGGGCCACGATCACCTTCTGGACCTCGGAGGTCCCCTCGATGATGGTCGTCATCCGGACGTAGCGGTAGAGGTACTCCAGTGGATGGCCGCGCACCCAGCCCGTGGCGCCGTGCACCTGGAGCGAGCGGTCGACGGCCCGCACGGCGGTCTCCGAGGAGGTCAGCTTGGCGAGCGCCGCGTTCTCGGGGGCCTCGGTGCCGTCGTCGACGAGCCGTGCGCAGGCGAGGGTGAGCAGCTTGGCGGCCTCCACCTCGGCGCGGGTGCGCACCAGGTGCTCCTGGACGTGCTGGTAGTCGCCGATCGGCTGTCCGAAGGCCCGCCGCTCGCGGGCGTACTCGACGCCGAGGCGCAGCGCGTACTCGGCGATGCCGTTGCACATCGCGGCGACCACCAGGCGGCCCCGGGAGAGGCTGTCCATGGCGAGCCCGGTGGCGGCGCCGACGCCCGCCTCGCCGCCGATGACGGAGGCGGCGGGGGCGTGCAGCCGGTCGAGGGTCAGTTCGAACAGCGGCTCGCCGGACATGCCCTCGTAGCGCTGGCCGATGCGCAGCCCGGGGTGGTCCATGGGCAGGACGAAGGCGGTGGCGCCGGCGGTCGGCCCGGCGCCGTCGCCGAGGTCGGTGGCGGCGACGACGAGCGCGAGGTCGGCCCGGTCGGCGTTGCTGACGAAGGTCTTGCGGCCGTTCAGCAGCCAGCCGTCGCCGTCGCGCACGGCGGTGGTGGTGAGCCGGAAGGCGTCGGAACCGGCCTGCGGTTCGGTGAGCGCCAGGCAGCGGGTGCGTTCGCCGCGCACCAGCGGGACGAGGTGGCGCTCGATCTGCTCGGGGGTGCCGTGCCGCAGCAGCGGGCTGGGGCCGTCGGAGCCGGCCAGCGCGTAGGGGGCGAGCGGGCAGCCGCTGCGGCCGGCCGCGTGGTGGAGCTGGACGACGGCGGTGAACGGCATGCCGGCGCCGCCGAGTTCCTCGGGGTAGTCGCCCGCGTAGAAGCCGAGGGCGGCGGAGCGCTTGCGCACATAGGCCCGCAGGTCGGCCGGCGGCTGTTCGGCGCTCTCCGCCAACTCGGTGGCGAGCGGGTCGAGTTCGCGGCGGACGAAGCTCTCGAAGGCGTCGGTGAGTTCGCGGTGCCCGGCTTCGAGGACGGCGGACGGCGCGGAGAGGCGGACGGTGCCGGTGGTCACTGCTGGGCTCCGGTCAGGGCGCGGGCCTGGTCGGCCAGGACGGGGTGCTGGAAGAGGGTGCGCAGCGGGGGCCGGCCGCCGAGGCGCGGCTCCAGCCAGGCGGCGAGCCGGGCGGCGAGCAGCGAGTGGCCGCCGACCTCGAAGAAGTGCGAGCCGGCGGTGAACCGGTCGTGGCCGAGCACTTCGCGCCAGGCCTCGGCGATCAGCCGCTGGCCGGGGTCGGTGAAGGGCTGCGGCGCGGAGCCGTCGTTCGGGGCGGACCCGTTCGGCGCGGACCCGTCCGGCGCGGCGGGCTCGGGGGCCTCGGCGGCCAGCCGGGCGAGGGCCGTCCGGTCGGGCTTGCCGCCCGGCAGCAGCGGCATGGCGTCGAGGGCCGTCCAGTGGGCGGGAACGAGCCCGGCGGGCAGCCGGCGGGACAGCGCGGCGTGCAGGGCGGCCTGGTCGGGCTGCGGGCCGCCGTCGAGGAAGCCGAGCAGGCGCGGGCCCGTGGTGGCGTCCCGGTGCAGGACGACGGCGCAGGAGCGGCCGCCGAGTTCGGCGGAGGCGGCGGCCTCGATCTCCTCCAGTTCGATCCGGAAGCCGCGCAGCTTGACCTGGTTGTCCTGGCGGCCGAGGAACCGCAGCCGGCCGTCGAGGCCCCGGTAGCCGCGGTCGCCGGTGCGGTAGACCCGCTCGCCGTCGAACTCGGGCAGGGTGGTGAACCGGGCCTCGGTGGCGTCCGGCAGGCCGGGGTAGCCGTCGGCCAGCAGCGCTCCCCCGATGGCGAGTTCGCCGACGGCGCCGGGCGGCAGCGGCTGCCCGGCGGTGTCCAGGACGTGCACCCGGACGCCGGGCAGCTCGGTGCCGAGCGGGATCTCGGCGGCGTCCCCGCCCTCGGCGGCGAGGTCCGTGGCGAGGTCCGTGGCGAGGTCCGCGGCGGTGATCTCGTGCACGGTGGAGGTGACGGTGGCCTCGGTGACGCCGTAGGCGTTGAGGACGGTGAGGGCGGTGCCGTCGGCGCCCTCGGTCCCCGCGACCAGCCCGCGCAGGGCGAGGGCGGGCAGCCGCTCGCCGCCGAGGACCAGCAGTCGCGGGGACCAGCGGCCGTCCGCCAGCGCCTCGCGCAGATCGTCGCGGACGGCGAGGGCGTAGCTGGTGGGCAGGTTGGCGACGGTGACGCCGCGGGCGGCGAGCACGGCGGCCAGTTCGGGCCCGGTCGGCACTTCGCGCTGCGGCACCACCAGCGTGGCACCGGCCACCAGCGAGGGCAGCACCTCCTCCAGCGCCACGTCGAAGGAGGGCCGGGCGAACAGCAGCACCCGGTCGGCGGGGCCGAGCCCGTAGCGGGCGGCGATCGCGGTGGTCCAGCGGGCGAGCGCGTCACGGCCGACCAGGACCGGCTTGGGCACGCCGGTGGAGCCGGAGGTGTGGATGAGGTAGGCGGCGCCGTCGAGCACGGCGGCGGGTTCGGCCTTCGGGAACGGCGGGCCGTCCAGCAGCGCCGGGGTGACGGCGGCGGGCAGGGCGAGCGCGCTCTGCCGGGTGGCCAGGACGAGCGCGGGGGCGAGCCGGTCCAGCAGCAGGGCGAGCCGGGCCTGCGGGTCCTCGGCCGACAGCGGCGCGTGGACCGCGCCGTGGCGCAGGCAGGCGAGCAGGGCGACGACGCTGTCGACGCCGCGCGGGAGCACGGTGGCGACCGGCTGGCCGGGGGTCACCCCGGCGGCGCGCAGGCGCTCGACGAGTTCGCCGACCCGGCGGTCGAGATCGCCGTAGGTCAGCCGCTCGGAGCCGGCGAGCAGG
Organism: Kitasatospora sp. NPDC059462; assembly: GCF_042749955.1. Taxonomy (NCBI): domain Bacteria; kingdom Bacillati; phylum Actinomycetota; class Actinomycetes; order Kitasatosporales; family Streptomycetaceae; genus Kitasatospora; species Kitasatospora sp. NPDC059462. The sequence goes on from NZ_JBHYUU010000127.1 coordinate 20,259, forward strand.
GCGAGCGCGGTGGGGTCGTGGGCGGCGGCCGGGTCGAGGCCGGCCGGCTCGGGGACGGCCGTCTCGGGGACGGCCGGCTCGGGGACGGTCCCGGTGGCGGGCTCCTCCGGGGCGCGGCCGGCCGCCAGGTCGGCGAGCGGGGCGTCCGGGCCGTCGAGGTAGCCGCGCAGCAGGTCGAGCAGCCGCTCGGCGAGCAGGGCCGCGACCGGCTCGCCGAAGAGGTCGGCGTCGTAGTCCCAGATCAGGGTCATCCCGGCCGCGCCGTGCTTCTCGCCGACCACCCGGCGGTCGTCGGGCAGCAGCACCACATCGAGGTCGAAGCGGGTGGTGCCGGTGTTGAACCCCTCGTACAGCGAGATCTCCAGACCGGGCACCCGGACGTCGGGCAACGGGGCGTCATGCGCGCTGAACATCACGTTGAACAGCGGGTTCCCGGTGCCGTCGGTGTGCCGGCCGAGCGCGCGGGTCAGCTCCTGGACGGGCACGTCCTGGTGCGGCAGGGCGCGGAACAGCACGTCGGTCGCCTCGTCCACCGCCTCGGTGCCGGGCGCGGCCGGGTCGAGCCGCAGGCGCAGCGGCACGGTGTTGACGAACATGCCGACGGTGCCCTCGAAGCCGGGCGGGCGGTTGCCGACCGCGGTGCCGATCACCAGGTCGCGGTGGCCGCTGTGGCGGCGCAGCAGTTCGGCGAAGAGCGTGAGCAGGGTGGAGAACGGGGTGTGGCCGTCGGCCTTGGCGCGCTCGCGCAGCCGCTCGGCGAGGTCCGCGCCGACCGACTGGCGCAGCTGCCCGCCGCGGTGGCGGCGCGGGGCCCCGGGGCGGGCCAGTCCGGGCAGCGTGAGACCGACCGGCGCGTCGGCCAACTCGCCGGTCCAGTAGGCGAGTCCGCGCTCAAGGCCGGCCTGCCGGGCGGCGTCGGCGGCGCGTACGTGGTCCTCGTAGGAGGGGGCGGCGGGCAGCGTGACGGCGTCGGCCGTGCCGAGCGCGTGGGCGCGGTAGACGGTGAACAGGTCGCGCAGCAGGATCGCGAAGGAGTGGCCGTCGTGCACCAGGTGGTGTTCGACGTGGATCAGCCGGTGGTGGTCGGTGCCGAGGCGGGCGAGGTGCCAGCGCAGCAGCGGGGCCTCGGTGGTGTCCAGCGGCTCCCCGGCCTCGGCGGCGAGCAGGGCGCGGAACGCGGCCTCCGGGTCGGGCGCGGTGCTCAGGTCGCTGGTGCGCAGCCGCGGCCCGCTCGTGGTGGCGACCCGCTGGAGCGGCAACCCCTCGGCCTGCTCGACGAGTTCGAGTCGCAGTCCGGGGTGGTGGGCGAGTACGGCGGTGAGGCCGGCCCGGAGCGCGTCGGTGTCCAGCGGGCCCCAGAGGTCGAGGGCGGCGGTGAAGTTGTAGGCGCGGCTGCCGGGCAGCAACTGTTCGTGCAGCCAGACGATCTGCTGCGAGGAGGACAGTTCGAACATGGGCAACTTCCTTGTGGTGTCAGGTGGTTGTTGAGTTCGACGGTGCCAGGGGCGGGCAGCGTGGAGCCCGCCCGGGCCGGGCGCGCCGGGGGTGGTGGCGGGCGCGGCGGGGGTGGTCGGGGCGCACCGGGAGGGCGCGCGGACAGGGCGACCCGGCGGGGGGCCGGTCGGGGCGGGCCGGTCGGGGCGGCGGGATCAGGCCGCCGCCGCGCCGAGGTGGCGGCGCAGCGTGGCGAGCAGAGCCGCGAAGGCCGACTCCGCCGCGCCCTGCGGATGGCGCTCGCGGTCCCAGGCCAGCCGGACCAGCAGGTCCTCGCCGTGCGAGGCGGAGACGGCGAGCGGTGCGGCGAGCGGGCGGCCGGCCAGGTGGACCTCCCGCCCGGTGACGCCGTCGAGCACCAGCGGCGGGCGGCGGTGCAGGTCCTCGAAGGTGAGCAGGCCGTCGAGCGTGCCGGACCAGCCCGCCCCGGCCGAGCGGGCGGCGCGCACCACCTCGTCGTACGGGGTGTCCGCGTGGTCGAGGTCGTCCCACCAGGCGGCGCCCAGCGCGTCCAGCTCCCGGGGCGGGCCGGGCGGCGCGGGGTGGACCAGGGTGTTGAGGAAGCAGCCGAGGACGGGGGCCGCGCCGGCCGGGCGGCCGCCCCAGGGGTAGCCGAGCGCGAGCACCCGGTCGCCGCCGTCGCCGCCGTCGCCGAGGTGGTGCGCGGCGGTGGCGACGGCGTCCAGCAGGGCGGGGAACACCCCGCCCCGGGCGGCTCCGGTCACCGCGGGCAGCCGCTCGGCGAGCATGCCGGTCGACCGGGCGGCGCCGGCCGCGCCGGCCGCCCCCGGGGGCTCGGCGAGGGCGCCGAGCCGGGCCGCCCAGTGGGCCCGCGCGGCCTCGCCCGCGGCGTTCGCCTCCGCGGCCAACTGGCCCTCCACCGCCGCACGGTAGGCCTCGACGCCGTCGTCCCCGACGGCGCCCGGCGCCTCGCCGTCCGCGGCGTAGGCGGCGCCGAGCCCCTCGGTGACCAGGCCGAGCGACTGCTCGTCGCAGGCGGCGTGGTCCAGGGCGACGGCGAGCAGTTCCTCCTCGTCCTCCGGGCCGGCGGCCAGCAGCAGGCGCAGCGCCGGCCCGTCGGCGGACCGCTCCAGCAGCGCTCCGCGCAGCGCCGCCCGGGCCGGGCCGTCGGGGTGGTCCGGGCGGTGCGCCGGTCCGGCCGCGATCCGGGCCACCTCGACGGACGGCTCGCCGGGCCGCAGCACCGGGGTACCGCGCAGCACGGCGAACCCGCCGCGCAGCGCCGGGTGCCGGGCGGCCAGCCGGACGGCGGCGCGGTGCATCCGGGCCGGGTCGACGGTGCCGCGCGGGAAGGCGAAGAACAGCGGGACGACGTCCGTCCGGGCGCGCGGGTCGCGGTGACGGGTGATCAGGAAGCGGCGCTGGGCGCCGGTGAGCGGGAGCAGGCCCGCCGGGGCGGCCTCGGGGGCGCGGGCGAGGGACCGGTAGCGGGCGAGGTAGGCGGCCGTGATACTGGGGTGCACGGGAGGGTCTCCGCTTCGGGTCGGTTCAGGGCGTTCGGATGTCCAGGGGATCCGCGTCGGCGGCGTCGTCGGCCGGGCCGTCGTCCGGGGCCCGGTCCACCGGGGCGGGCGGCAGGTCCCGCAGGCCGCGCAGGGGGGACAGCAGCAGCGGCACCGGCATCACCAGGAAGCCCGCCGCGCAGAGCCAGAGGGCGGCGCGCGGGCCGGCCGCGTCGGCGACGGCGCCGCCGAGCAGGGCGCCGAGCGGCAGGGTGCCCCAGACCAGGAAGCGCATGGTGGCGTTCATCCGGCCGAGCAGCCGGGGCGGGCAGAGGCCCTGCCGGAAGCTCACCTGGGCGACGTTGTAGACCACCGCGCCGAACAGCACCGCCACCCCGCCGACCGCGAACAGCACCGCCCCGGCGGCGCCTTCGGCCAGCGGCCACAGCAGCGCGAACGGCGCGGTGACCAGCGGGGCGAGCCGGATCAGCCGGGCCTGGCCGACCCGGGCGGCCAGGCGCCCGGCGCACAGCGCGCCCGCCAGGCCGCCGACCGCCGTGACCGAGAGCAGGATCCCGATCGCGGCCGGCGAGAGCTCCAGCACCCGCACCCAGAAGACGGTCTGCACCGCCATCAGCACGGCGCCGAAGAGGTTGGACAGCGCGGTGGTGGCCGCGATCACCCGCAGCAGCGGGTGCCGCGTGACGAACCGCAGCCCCTCGGCGACGTCGGCGCGCAGCGAGCGTCCGGGCTCGGGCTCGGGCGGCGCCTCCTCGGCGCGGATCCGGGCGAGCAGCGCCGCCGAGAGCAGGTAGCCGGCCGCGTCGGCGACGATCGCCAGTGGTGCGCCGAGCAGTTGGACCAGGCCCCCGCCGAGGCCGGGCCCGGCGATCTGGGCGGAGGAGCGGACCGTCTCGATCGCGCCGTTGCCGGCCACCAGGCGCTCGCGCGGCAGCAGCACCGGCAGGAAGGACTGGTGGGCGACGTCGAAGAAGACCGTCGCCACGCCGGTGACCAGGGCCACCAGGTAGAGCTGGAGCAGGCCGAGCACGTCCAGCGCGGCGGCCGCCGGGATCGATCCGACGGCGAGGCAGCGCAGCACGTCGGCGCGCACCAGGACGGGCAGTTTGCGCATCCGGTCCAGCCAGGCGCCGGCGGGCAGGCCCACCAGCAGGAAGGCGGCGGTCTCGGCGGCGGTCAGCAGTCCGACCTGGAACGGTGTGGCGTCGAGTTCCACCACCGCCACCAGCGGCAGTGCGACCAGGGTGACCTGACTGCCCGCCTGCGCCGCGACGGCTCCGGAGAGCAGGAGCCGGAAGTCGCGGCGGGCCGGCGGACCGGTGCGGGGCGGGGAGGGCTTGTCGTTCATCGGTTCGACTCTCGGTTACCGCTTCGCTACCGGGCAACCGGCTGGCCGGATTCCGGCCCCCGTCCGAATCGACCGGATCCGACCACTGCCCCCGGCCTCCGCTCCCGTGCGGTCCGCACCACCGCTTCCGGCCCGCCGCCCGTCCCCACGGCCGCGACCAGCGGTGACGCGCCGACCGGCCGTCGGCGGCGGAATGTCCAGTGCTACGTCCGATATGCGGACCACTGTTTTCGCGCCAGCGGACGGGCATCCTCAACTTGGCCGGAACACAAGAGGTGTTGACGCTACGTCACCTGAAGGCGGCCCGGACGTGGTACCCGCACGCGCGCGGCCCCCGGACCGCGGTCGGTCCGGGGGCCGCGGGGGCCGGGTCGGAGCCCGGCGCCGGGTCAGAGCCCGGCGTCGGGGGTGCGGCCCGCCTGGGCCTGCTCGATGCGCGCGACCAGCATCGCGGCGAGCCGCCGGGTGCCCGCCGGGTCGACCGGGCCGCCCTCGGTGGTGACGGTCGCGACCACCGTGCCCGAGCGCAGCACGACCGCCACGCCGTCGCGGCCCGCCAGCTGGCCCTGGAAGGCGCGGCTCTCCGTTCCCAGCGGGCCGATGTCCGCCGGGCCGTACTTGGTGGTGTCGCCGTAGGCGGCGTACGCCTCCTTGAGGCGGTCCTGGGCCTGCGCCCGGCCGGGCAGGGTGTCGACGCCGAAGCGCACGGTCACCTCGCCCGCGCCGAACCGGGCCTGACCGCTCAGCGGCTTGCCGGTGCACGGCGCGGCGGCGGTGCAGGTGGTGGCGTGGTCGGCGGTGTCGACCCGACGCTTCTCCTCCTCCCAGCCGGTCATCGCCTTCTGGTCGGGCAGGAGCTGCGCGAGGAGCGCGGAGTCGAGCAGCGGGGTGTCCGAGTCGGGGCCGGTGGCCGGCTGCCCGCCGTCGGCCGTCGCTCCGCCGGCCGGTCCGCCGCCGGTGGCGGCGCCGCCCGGTGCGCCCGTCGACGCGCCCGGGC